>JAUHYJ010000017.1 GCA_030425785.1 Acidimicrobiia bacterium
CGCCGGCGTAGGGCACGGTGTTGCGGTAGTCGTCCTCGGCGGAGACGAAGCCCTTGACGAGGTCGCGGGCCTGGTCGATCAGCGACATGTCCGCGACCGTAGACACGGCGTGTGACAGCACGGTGACAGAACTGCAGCGATTCGAACACAACCTGCGCGGTCATCTGAACACGCTGTGTGGTCACCCGAACGGGTGACGCGCCCGGATCTGCGCACCGCAGCGTGGGCTCATGGGCCGCCGCCGGGGGCCTCGCGCGCGACGACATCGGTGGCGCCCGCCAGCTCACCGTCGACCAGTCGCCCGAAGCGCACGGGCATGCCCGGGAGGTCGCGAGCGAACCAGAACACCGTCACGCCCTGCTCGCCGCCGACCTCGTACCGCCAGCAGGCGAGCCGCCCGAGCGGGTGATCGATGGTGTCGGCGGTCCGCGTCGTCACCGCCGCCGGGAACGAGGCGTGGGCCTGCAGGTCGACCCAGCGCGCCGTGCCCTGGCGGGCGTCGGCCACCGGCGAGCCGGCATCGTCGATGGTGACGCTCTCCATGTCACAGTCGTCGACGCCGCACCGGACGAAGACGGTCCGCTGGCGGATCGGACCCTCTGGCGTGTCGGTGGCGGTCGTGACCACGAGCCCCTCGGGTGTCGAGGCGCGGATCTCGTCCGCGGTGAACGGGGTCGGCGCGTGCGCCGGGTCGAGCACGTACGGATCGGGCGATTCGTCCATCGGCGGCACCCTACGAGGCGTGCGCGGCAGCCAGCGCCAGCAGTTCGACGACCTCGTCGTCGAGGCGACCGTCGGCGACGTCGGCGGCCGTCAGGTCGACCCGGTGCGAGCACATCCCGCTCGTCGGCGTCAACCGACGCGCGGACGCGTGGGCGTCGAGGTCGCCGACGCGACCGAGGTTGAGCCCGAGCGCGACCCGGCGGGCAGACGGCACCTGCACGAGTGCGAACTGGCGGGACCGCCTCAAGCTCACGCCCGTCTTCTGCACGACGACGTCGACGTCGTCGCCGAGCGTCGTCGCCGCTGCGAGGACGGCGTCGAGGACGGGCCGCAGCACGGCACGGTCGCCGCGGTACTGATGGCCGAGGAGCTCGGCCTCGGACGGCGCCCCGCCGGCGAGTTGACGACGGATCGCGTGGGCGACCGCGTTGGCGTTCCCGTGCGTGACGCCGTAGTGCCCCTTCAGATGGTTCACGATCGCACCGTGCCGGTCGAGCCCCGCATCGGTCACCTCCGCAGCGAGCGCCTCGACGCTCCGGTCGATCGCGTCGGTGGTCGCCGCCACCTGCCGGGCCGCTCGTGCCGTCGGATCGTTCGCGGTACTGCTCGTCGTGGGCTTCGTCGTGGGTTTCGTGGTGTCCGACATCGTCGTCCTCCTCAGGTCTCGTCGTCCGCTCACCGGACGAGGGCCAGGATGCGGCTGAGGCACCGTCGGTGTCTTGTACGGAATTGACCGCGTCAGCGCAGGTCGTCGATGTCGGGCGAGAACCCGCGGCCCTCGTTGCCCGCCTCGGCGAAGGCGCGCTGCACTTCGAGGTACCGGGTCGGCGCGAGGCCGGTGTGACGCTTGAAGTCGCGCGAGAAGTGGGCCTGGTCGCTCCAGCCGCCCTCGATCGCGATCTCGACCCACGACACCTGCGCGAGCGGATCGAGCTCGGCGACCAGGCGTCGGAGCAGCAGCAGGCGCGCGAGCGCACGGGGCGTGAGCCCGACGATGCGACCGAACTCGCGGTCGAGGTGTTCGTGGCTGACGCCGACATCGGCGGCGACCGCCCGGATGGGGCGGCGAGGGTCACGCTCGAGCTCGGCCAGCGCGTCGGCGACACGCGTCCTGGCCTCACCGTCGCGGTCGAGATCGACGACTCGTGCGAGATGGGCGTCGAGCCGGTCGAGCAGGTCGTCGGGGTCGGCACCGTCCGACGCCGACGCCGCGAGATCGTCGCGAATGCCACCCCACGCCGGCGCCGCCTCGGCCAGTTCTGCCACCCGACCGCGCCATCTCCCCGGGGCGGCTCCGAACACCGCTGCACACCCGACCGGACGGGTGATGACGCCGACGGCGAACGTCTCGCCGAGTGGTTCGTTGAGGACTGGTGCCGTGTGCGGCCCGACGAGCAGCCCGTCGGCGCTCGTGACGGTCGCTCCCGTCGAGGTCGAGGCGCGGATCGGGTCGCCGAACACGAGCACCGCCACGGTCGAACCGGTCGGTGCGATCAGCTCGCGGCGGTACGACACGGTGCCCCGCGCGAACCAGGTCTGGTCGACGACCGGGGCGAGCGGGCCGGTCGTCGGCCGCGGCCGGAAATCGAAGTCGAATCCGAGCTCGGTCACCGACGCTCGACGAGGGTGCGGTCGAGGTCGGCGATGCGCGTCCGGCCGCACAACGCCATGGTGCGGCGGAGGCCGTTGCGGAAGAAGTCGAGCACGTGATCGACGCCGCGTTCGCCGGCAGCACCGGCGCCGTACAGGTACGGCCGGCCGATCGAGCACGCGTCGGCGCCCAGCGCGATCGCCTTGACGATGTCGCTCCCCCGCCGGACGCCGCCGTCGCAGATGATCGCCGCACGGCCCTGCACCGCCTGGGCGACCGGCTCGACGAGATCGATCGGTGCCGGTGCGTCGTCGAGCTGTCGCCCGCCGTGGTTCGACAGGCCGATGCCCTGGACGCCCACGGCGACGGCCCGCTCGGCGTCGTCGACCGTCTGGATCCCCTTCAGCACGATGGGGCCGTCCCAGATCGACTGGAGCCATTCGACATCGGTCCACGAGAGCCGCTGGTCGAAGTTCTGCATGACGTAGGCGCCACGGCCCATGTTCGATCGGTCGACGGTCGACGGCACGTGGCGCACGTTGGCGAAGTCGATCGGCTCGCTGCGGATGAAGTCCCAGGTCCACGCGGGGTGGACGATGCCGTCGACGATCGTGCCCGGGCCGATCTGGGGTGGCACCGTGAAGCCACGTCGGGTGTCGCGCTCGCGACTGCCGAGCACCGCCGTGTCGACCGTGAGCCACAACGCCTCGTAGCCGGCCGCCGCCGACCGTTCGACGAGCTCCTTGACGAGGCCGCGGTCCTTCCAGGTGTAGACCTGGAACCACTTCGGGCCGTCACAGACCTCGGCGACCTCCTCGATCGTGCGCGTCCCCATGGTCGACAGCGAGTACGGCACGCCGGCACGGGCGGCGGCACGGGCGACCGACAGCTCGCCGGCGGAGTGCGTCAGACGCGTGTAGCCGGTGGGTGCGAGCACGAGCGGCATCTGGATGCGACGCCCGAGCAGCGTCGTCGACACGTCGATGTCGCTGACGTCGCGTAGCACGTTCGGCCGGAACGAGTAGTGGGCGAACGCGTCGCTGTTGTTCGCGAGCGAGCGCTCGTCATCGGCGGCACCGTCGATGTAGTCGAACACACCGCGCGGCAGGCGTCGCTTGGCGATCCGGCGGAGATCCTCGACGTTCACGGCCCCTCGCAACCGGCGCTCGACCGGATCGAGCTCGACCGAACGGAACGAGACGGACGAGCGGAACGTGTCGATCATCTGTGAGAGGCCCACGACACCGAGCGTACGCTACCCGATCACGTGCGAGGCAGCTCCGTCACGCGCCCGCCGCTGCGCCAGTACTGGGTGCCGCCGACCTGTGGCTCACGATCGAGGAACCCTTCGTCGACGAGGTACCGCCGCAACAGCGACCAGTCCCGCGAGAACGGCAGCAGCAGGTCGTTCACCTCGGCCTCGGCGTACCGCCGGCCGAGATCGAACTCGAGGGCCAGACGCTGCAGCACGACGAGCTGCTTGCTGCGCTGGCTCGGGAACTCGCGCAACGTTCGGCCGCTGAAGTACCGCTCGAGTACCGCACGCTCGTCGTCGGTCATGCCGAAGCCGATCGCCGGGTCCATCGGGATCTCGCTCTCGGCCTGGTCGCGGGCCAGGACACGCAGTGCCTCGAGATCGAGTACGTATCCGTCGTCGCCCGCATCCCGAACGAGCGCAGCGCCGCGCAGATCACCGAGGCATGCCAGCACCGTGCGACGGTCGCGACCGGTGAGCTCCACGAGTTGACCGGTCGTCAGCGACCGGACGGCCAACGCGCCGGCGACGGCCAGCCGATCGGGGTCGAGCAGCAACGAGACGGCGTTCGTGGCCATGCCCGCAGTCAACCAGCTCCGCTGCGGAGCGACCCCGATGGTTCTGTCAGACTGCCCGCATGCTCGTAGTCACGATCCTCTATCCACGCACGGACGATTCGACGTTCGACATGGACTACTACGTCGGCAGCCACATGCCGATGTTCGCCGAGGTGCTCGGCGATGCGTGCCAGGGCTGGGGCGCAGCGTCGATCCCCGCGGGCAAGTACGCCGCGATCGGTTGGGCGACGGTCAGTGGCAAGGACGAGTTCGACGCCGCCATGGCCCAGGGCGGCGGCAAGGTGATGGCCGACGTCCCCAACTACACCAACGTGCAGCCCGAGCTGCTGGTCGGCGAGTACGCCGGCGGCTCGCAATAGCGGCCGGTCTCGTCCGGCGGCGTCAGCCGTGGCGCAGGAGTCCCTGGTCGATGACCGGGCGGTCGTCGACACGTGTCACGAAGACCGACTCACCGTCTCCGATCTCCCACATGTCGACGGTCAGCGCCTCGCCGGGCAGCACCGGCGAGGTGAAGCGACCCTCGACGTGACCGAACTTCGCCGGGTCGCCGTCGCACAGCGTGTGCAGCAGGGCCCGGCCGGTGAACCCGTATGTGCACAGGCCGTGCAGGATCGGCCGGTCGAAGCCGCCCATCGCTGCGAACGCCGGGTCGGAGTGGAGGGGGTTGCGGTCGCCCGACAGCCGGTACACCAGCGCCTGGTCGGGTGACGTCCGGTAGGTGACCGAGTGGTCCGGCGACCGGTCGGGTGGCACGTTCTGCGGGCCCGATGGCCCGCGATCGCCGCCCCAGCCCCCCTCGCCACGGATGAACATCGACGCGGTGTTGGTGTAGAGCGGCTCGCCGTCGAGCGTGGCCCGCGTCGCCGTCGTGACCACGGCCGCCTTGCCCTTGTCGTACATGCCCGTGACTTCCTGCTGGAGGACCGCGGTGCCCTCGACGGGGATCGGGCGATGGAGGGTGACCGACTGCTGACCGTGGACCAGCAGCGCCGGGTTGAACGAGCCGATCGAACCGAGCGCGGACCCGCGACCCCAGCCGATCACGACGGGGAACGTCGGGAACACCTGCTGCTCGACACCGTCGGTGTTCTCGGTGGTGAAGGCGAGTTCGTCCGTGCCGGCGCCGATGCCGACGGCGTAGAGGAGGGCGTCCTTGCTGGTCCAGCTGACCTCGGTCGGCTCGCCCATCGAGCCGACGGCGTCGGGGTTGAGGGGCATGTCAGTGCCCTCCCTTCGAGTTCGGGGCGGTCGGTGACTGCGGCGGACCACCCGGTTCGCCGTTCATGCCCGAGTTGGCGCGAGCGTCGGCGAGCATCGCCTCGACCAGTGCTCCCATCGCCGTCGGGTCGGCCGTCGGGTCGACCTGCGGACCGCGCACCCACCCCTCGGCGACCGCCAGCACCCGTCCACTGGCCTCGAAGACGCGCCCGCTGACCGCCTTCGATTCCTCTGACACCAGCCACGTGACGATCGGTGCGATCCACTTCGGGTCCATCGCCGCCTTGTCCTCGTCGCTCGCCTGTCCCATGCCGAGGTCCTCGGTCATGCGGGTCAGGGCAGCCGGGGCGATCGCGTTGACGGTGACCCCGTACCGGGCGAGCTCGAGAGCCGCGATGGTCGTAAACGCGGCGATGCCGGCCTTCGCTGCGCCGTAGTTGGTCTGACCGATGTTGCCGTAGATGCCCGATACCGAGGTCGTGTTGACGATGCGGCCGTCGACCGGCTCACCGGCCTTCGAGCGCTCACGCCAGTAGGCGGCGGCGTGATGGGCCGGCGCGAAGGTGCCCTTCAGGTGCACCTCGATGACAGCATCCCACTCGGCCTCGGTCATGTTGGCCAACATCCGGTCACGGAGGATCCCGGCGTTGTTGACCACGGCGTGCAGGTCGCCGAACGCCTCGACCGCCTGGTCGATCATCGCCTTCGCATCGGCGAAGTCGGCCACGTTCCCGGCGTTGGCGACGGCCTCGCCGCCCATCGCTGCGATCTCGGCGACGACCTGCTCGGCCGGGCTGTCGTCGCTGCCGGTGCCGTCGCGCGACCCACCGAGGTCGTTCACGACCACCTTCGCGCCGTGCTCGGCGAGCATCAGCGCGTACTCGCGGCCGATCCCGCGACCGGCGCCGGTCACCACCACCACTCGTCCTTCGCACAGTCGGGCCATGCCGTCCTCCTCCTGGTCCTCTGGGTCGGTCATCGTCGGCGTCCCGGCGTTCGGGCCGCAGCGGCATCGTAGAGTCCGACCCGGGTGCGACGCCGAGCCGACCCACTCGTCGTCGTCGTGGCGTGCCCGGGCGCCATCGCAGCTGCACGGCGTCGTCACGCCCGGTGGCTCGCCGTAGCCTGGCCAGCCGGATGAATGCCGCCAGTCCCTCCACGAACCCGGACCGTGCAGATCGGTTCGACGTCGCGATCGTCGGGGCCGGTCCCGCCGGCGCCGCCGCGGCGATCACGCTGGCCCGCGGCGGCCGGTCGGTCGTCGTTCTCGACAAGGCGACGTTCCCGCGCGACAAGTGCTGTGGCGACGGACTGACGACGCTGGCACTGCGCGAGCTCGAAGGTCTCGGCTTCGATCCGTCCGGCGTCGCCGACTGGCAGGAGGTCGATGCCGCCTGGCTCCGGTCGCCGTCCGGCCGCGACGTCCGGGTCCCGCTGCCCGACACCGGCCTGTACGCGGCCGTCTGCCCCCGCTGGTCGTTCGACGCCGCGCTCGTCGACCTCGCTCGTGACGCCGGTGCCACCCTGCGCGAGGGCACCGCCGTGACCGACGTGACCGAACTCGACGATCACGTCCGGCTCACCGTCGACGGCCGACCTCGTGTCGAGGCGCGCTACGTGGTCGCCGCCGACGGCATGTGGTCACCGGTCCGCAAGGCGCTCGGGCTCTCGACGCCCGGCTACCGCGGCGAGTGGCACGCCTTCCGCCAGTACGCCCGCGACGTGACCGGTCCGGCCGCCGAGCGCCTGATCGTCTGGTTCGAGCCCGATCTCCTACCGGGATACGCCTGGTCGTTCCCGCTGCCCGGCAACCGGGTGAACATCGGCTTCGGCGTGCTCCGCAGCGAAGGCCGCAAGGTGCAGGAGATGGCCGACCTCTGGCGCGATCTGCTGCAGCGTCCGCACGTGGTCGAGGCACTCGGGAGCGGCTTCGAGCTCGAAGGCCGCCACACGGCGTGGCCGATCCCGGCCCGCATCGATCAGATGCCGCTCGTCTCCGAGCGCACGCTGTTCGTCGGTGACGCCGCCGCCGCGACCGACGTCATGACGGGCGAGGGCATCGGTCAGGCCCTCGCCACGGGACGGCTCGCCGCCGAAGCGATCGAGCGCGGCGGTGCCCTCCAGCCGGCCTTCGTGCGCGACGAGTACTCGGCGCTGGTGCGCGACGAGCTGTTCGCCGATCACCGCATGGCGGTCCGGCTCGGGCGCGTGCTGGCACATCGCCGCGGCGCCGACGGCGCGCTGCGCGTCGTCGAGCACAGCGGCACGTGGGGTCGACGGAACTTCGCCCGGTGGATGTTCGAGGACGAGCCGCGAGCCATCGCCGTGACGCCCCGACGGTGGCACCGCGACCTGTTCGACCGCGCCGGTGCCTGGGCCTGACGCGCCGCCTCAGACCTGCGGCGGTGTGACCCGCGACCGCCCGACGACCGGATCGACACGCGGCAGCGCCGGCGACGACACGTCGACCTCGCCGACGGTGACGTCGATGCCGTCGAGGTCGACGTCGTCGGGGTCGCTCGACGCCTCGACCGTGACCGGCTTGTCGTCCTTGCGCGGCCCCTCGTAGATCTCCGACACGACGAGCATGGCGCCGGCCATGGCGGCACCGGCGACACCGCCCTTGCGGCGACCGGCTTCGATCGCGCTGAGACGTTGCGCGGCGAGCTGTTCCTCGTGGATCTCGAGGTACTGCTCGTAGGTCGGCGCCGGGAGCGCACGATCGGCGGGCGATGCCGTCGTGTCGATCGGCTCGGCGTCCTCCATCACGTCAGGGTACCGGCGCCGGAGAACCGCCGACCCTCAGAGCAGGTCGCGGAGCTGTTCGATCGTGCGCGTCGGGTCGCCGATCGGCGTGACCGACAGGTGCGTCACGCCGGCCTCGCGGTACGCGGCGAGCCGCTCTTTCACCTGGCCGACCGGCCCGACCAGATTGGTGTTCGCGAGCATCTCGGTGGGGACCTTGGACGCTGCCTCCTCCTTCTGGCCGGACAGGTACAGGTCCTGGATCTCGATCGCCTCGTCGACGTAGCCGTACTTCTGGCAGATCGTGTTGTAGAAGTTCTTGTCGCGCGCGCCCATCCCGCCCACGTAGAGCGCCACGTTGGGCCGCGCCATGTCGAGCACCCGATTGGCGCCGTCGCCCGCGTATTCGTCGCCGATGGCGACCATGCCACCCGCCGAGATCTGCAGCGGCCCCAGCGCCGGATCGCGCTCGGCCTGTCCTTTCTTCAGCTCGTCGCCCCACACCGTGTGGAACTTCTCGGGGTCGAAGAAGATCGGCAGCCAGCCGTCGGCGTACTGCGCGGTCGCCGTGACCGACAGGCCCATCAGCGACGCCCAGAAGATCGGGATGTCGGCGCGGACCGGGTGGTTGATGAGCTTGAGCGGCTTGCCGAGGCCGGTGCCCTCACCCTCGGGGAGCGGGATCTGGACGGCGTCGCCGTCATAGACGACCTTCTCACGCCGCCACGTCATCCGGCAGATGTTGATGTAGTCGCGGATCCGGGGCATCGGCTTGACGTACGGCACGCCGTGGAAGCCCTCGATCACCTGCGGGCCCGATGCGCCGAGCCCCAGGACGAATCGGCCGTCGCTCACGTAGTCGAGGCCCGCCGCGGTCTGCGCGATGCACGTCGCGGTACGGGAGTACGTGTTCAAGATGCCCGAGCCGATCTGGATCGTGCTCGTCTTCGCGGCGAGGTACCCCATCTGGCTGACGGCGTCGAAGCTGTACGCCTCCGGCACCCAGACCAGGTCGAGTCCGGCCGCCTCGAGCTCCTGGACCCGCTGGACGTCAGCGTGGAAGTCGCCGGAGTAGTTGATCATCATCGAGAGCTTCACGCCGAGCACGCTAGGCGGCGACCACCCGCGCCGCCGATTCGCACGATGCCTACGATGCACGGGATGCGCACGATGCTCGCGGCGCTCGCCCTCACCTGCTCGGCCGTCCTCGTCGGGTGCACGTCGGACGGTGAGTCGGCCGACGTCACGACGGCCGACGTCACGACGGCGGATGCCACGGCGACCGGCGGACCGGTGACGACCGGTGACACCGACCCGATCGAGATCGTCGAGCACCCGGCATGGGCTTCCCGGTTCGACGCGGAGGGCACCGTCGGTACGTTCGTGGCACGTCGCATCGGCGACCCGTCGTGGCACGTCGTCGACGTCGACCGGGCCGGCCGACGCGAGATCCCGGCGTCGACGTTCAAGATCCTCAACAGCCTGATCATCCTCGAGACCGGTGTGGTCGACGACGTCGACGACGTGCTCGAGTGGGACGGCGTGAACCGGGGTCTGGATGCCTGGGATCGGGATCAGACGATGCGTCATGCGATCGAGTTCTCGGCGGTCTGGGCCTATCAGCACTGGGCGCGCGGCGTCGGCCTCGACCGCATGCGGGCGGCGGTCGACGAGGTCGGCTACGGCAATGCCGACATCGGCGAGGTGGTCGACCGCTTCTGGCTCGACGGCCCGCTGCGGATCTCGGCGATCGAGCAGGTCGAGTTCCTCGAGCGGCTGGCGGACGGCGAGCTCCCGTTCGCCACCGACGTGCAGGCGTCGGTCCGCGAGATCCTCGTACGCTCCTCGGGGCTCGAATGGTCGTGGTCCCACAAGACCGGCACCAGCCTGTCGAGCGATCCGCCGCTCGGCTGGCTCGTCGGGTTGACCGAGTTCGACGACGAGCGCTGGGCGTTCGCCCTGCACCTCGATCTGCCCCCGGTCGGCGACGTCGGCACCCAGCTGTCGCCGACGGTTCGGACCTCGATCGCCCGCGAGCTGCTCGTCGAGTTGGGGGCCCTTCCCGCCTGATGCGCCGCAGCCCGTCGGCGCGCTCCGTCAGCTCGAACGCAGCGCGGCGTCGACCTCGGCGTCCATGCGCAGCCACTGCTCGTCGAGCCATCGATCGAACCCGTCGCCGGCCGGCACCTCGGCGCGCGGCACTCGCCGCATGACGAACCGCACGGGTGGCAACGGACGGGCGAGCAGGCGCAGCATGCCGCCGAAGCTGTCGAGGCCGTCGAAGCCGGTGTGCCAGGCGAGCACGAGGTCGGCGGCCGGCGCGCCCTCGACCAGAGCCCGGCTGCCGGCGGGTCGCGGCGGCAGGAGACGTCGGAGCGGGCCGAGGCGCTCGGCCCGCTCGGCGTCACGCTCGGCGATGCGGGCGAGCGCACGCGTGCGCTTGGTGTCGTTCGCGCGGGTGCCCTCGGCGAAGATGACGGCGACGACGCCTGGTCCGACCCCGGCGGCGAGTTCGCGCAGCGCATCGAGCTCCGCGTCGTCGCCCGACGCGCGATCGAGGAAGTGGTTCGGCACGCGCAACCCGACGATGTCGAGACACGGGTCGTAGAGCAGCTCGCGCTTCAGCACGTACCGCGGCCACACGTCGCCCCGTCCCCGGATCGCCCAGGCCGAGAGCAACGAGTCGGCCAGGCTGGCGTGCCGCGAGATCACGACGGCGTCCCCACCGTCGAGGGCGTCGACGCCCTCGACCCGCGGCTCGATGCCGATCGTCAGCTCGAGTGCCCGCATCAGCGCGTCGGCCCACCAGCGCATCAGGTCGTAGTTCGCTCGCTCGTCACGAGCCCGGCCCGTGATCCAGAGACCGAACGCGCGCGCGACCCCGGCGGTCTCGAGCCATGTCCAGCAGACTCCGAAGGAGAGCAATCGGGCGACCGGCAACCGGCGGCGGCCCCGCGCCAGGTCGATCACAACGACGACCGGGGCCCACAGCGGCGCCGTCAGGGTGATCGTGCAGGCCGCGAGCACCAGCGCGGGCACGCTCACGATCCGACGCCGCAGCCGGGCGCGCACCGAGCGGTGGTCGGGCATCACGCCGGCTGGGTGAACTCGAGCCGGTTGCCGTCGGGGTCGAGGACGAACGCCTGGCGGATCGCGGTGTCGCCGACCGGCGACGGATCGCCGACCCGGATGCCGGCCGCGCGCAGCGTCGCCACGACGGCATCGAGATCGTCGACGCGGAACGCCACGTGCTGCCCGACGTCGGCGGGGACGGCGTCGGTCTCGATGAGGTGCACCTGGCGGCCGTGGCCCGCGTCGAGCCACGCGCCGGCGAACGAGAAGTCGGGCCGATCGAGGACGGCCATCCCGAGCACGTCCCGGTAGAACCCGAGCGATCGTGCGGTGTCGGCGACGTTCAGGGAGACGTGGTGGATGTCAGCGACGAGCACACCACCACGCTAGCGAACCGCCCGACGGGGTGCCGGTGCGAACCGACCCCGCCGGACGCGCGAGGATGCTGACCGCATGGGGCCTTCGCACTGGTGGGCGAACCGACGGTTCGGCATGATGATCGACGTCAGCGTCGCCGCCGTACCCGCCTGGGCGCCGGTCGGTCAGCAGGCCGCCTGGTACCGCGCCCACCTCGATGGCACGACGCGCGACCTGAACCTGCATCCGTCGCCCCTCGTCGAGACGCTGCACCACCATCGCGAGCGATGGGGCCACATCGAGCGCTACGACGACTTCTTCCCCTTCCTCCACTTCGACTCCTTCGACGCCGACGAATGGACGCTGCTCGCCCGCGACGCGGGCATGAGCTACGCGGTGATGACCGCCAAGCATCACGATGGCTACTGCTGGTGGGATGCGCCGGGCACCGACCGCACCGTGTTGCACGACGGGCCGGCACGCAACGTGCTGGGCGAGGTCGCGGCGGCGTGCGAGCGGTCCGACCTCGTGTTCGGGACGGCGTACTCGCTCCTCGACTGGAGCGACGAGCGTTACCCGGGCACCGACTACGTCAGCGACGTCCTCCACCCGCAGGTGCTCGACCTCGTCGACCGCTATGGCAGCCAGATGCTGTGGGGCGAGGGCCACTGGGGCGCCGGCGGCGACCATTGGCGCAGCGACGAGCTCCACGCCCGAGCCCGCGACATCACGGCGGAGATCCTCGTCAACGACCACTGGTGGGCCGGGTGCGCCGACGTCGTGACGCACAAGCACGTCGTACCCGACGGCATCGAGACGACCCCGTGGGAGTTCCGACGGCCCCTCGGTGCCAGCGCCGGGTTCAACCGCGCCGAACCCGACGAGCTCCTGCTCGGCGCCCGCGATCTCGTCGCCCTGCTCACCGAGGTCGTCGCCAAGGGCGGCCACCTGCTGCTGCAGCTCGGCCCCGACGCGTCCGGCGCCATGTCCGAACCGGTCGCCGAGCGGTTGCGCGCCGCGGGCGGGTGGGTCCGTCGGCACCGCGACATCATCGACCGCGGCGTCCCGTGGAGCACCTGGGGCGACGACGACACCCGCTATCTCGTGGTCGACGATCAGCTCTGGGCGGTCGACGTCACCGGCCAGGGCCGCTTCGACGCACTCGGATCGTCGACGGGCCGCGTGCAGTCGGTCGAGGCGGTCGACGGCCAGGCGCTCCCGTTCGAGCAGACCGATCGCGGCCTCCAGCTGGCTCGGCCGCCACGCCGTTCGCAGCGCATGCCGGCCGCCTACCGCATCGCCGTCGACGAGCCGCCGCCCGCTCCGATCGCCCTGTTCGTCGACGCGCCCGCCGAGTCGATCGAGCTCGCTCCCCTCCTGACCGACGCCCGATCAGGGCAGATCGTCCAGCTCGGCGACGGTCGCTACGTCGGCCCCGCCCGCATCCCCGACGGGGTGACCGTTCGGGGGTTGGGGCCGTCGCGCACCGTGATCGACGGCGCCGAGAGCCCCGCTGTGGTGCTCGGTGCCGACAGCCGCCTCGAGCACTGCGCCGCGACCGGCGGGGGCGAGCGCATCGGTCGTCTGCCCCGAGTCTGCGTCGAGATCGCACGCGACGGCGCGTCGGTGGTCGGCTGCGACATCGACGGACACGTGGCGGTCGGGGGGTCGGGGGCCCGCATCGCATCGTGCACCCTGTTCGGGGTCGTCGCTCGGGACGTGAACCGGCTCGAGATCCTCCGCTCGACACTCCACGGGATGGGCACCGACATCGGCGTCGAGATCACCGGTGGCGCCGGGCACCTGGTCGACGGCTGCGAGTTCGACGGGCACCTGGCGGGGATCGTCCTGAGCGACACCGTCGGTTCCTCGGTCCGCCACGCCCGCCTCCGGAGTCGCTGGTGGGGCATCCGGCTCCTCGACACCGAGGCGAGCGACGTCGTCGCGAACGCCTTCGAGGCGACGATGCGGGCGATCGACGTGGACGGTGGCACCGACGCACGGATCAACGGCAACGCGGCGCAGGATGGCGACAGTGGATGCGTCGTGCAGGGCGGCGCCTCCAACGCCGAGGTGGCCGGCAACTTCTGGCAGCGCTGCCGCGTCGGGTTGATGGCGTGGGGCGCCGGCGAGGTCCGCCACCGGGAGAACACCTGTGCCGACCTGCTCGTCGACGGCGCCGACGTCGTGATCGGCCCCTGACCGCTTCCGCGCGGCTGCATCGGCCTGACTGCATCCGGACGGTTCGTGCGTCCTACGGTGGCGGTGTGATCGACGCCGCCTGGCTGGCCCCGACCTGGTTCCTCGACCACGAGAGCACCGAGGTCGCCGACTTCGTCGCCACCGCGACCGCGGACCTGGGCGACGACGCCGACGACACCGCCCTCGCGGTGGCGCTCTTCCACGCCGTCCGCGACGGCATCCGGTACGACCCGTACGGCATCGACTACGACCCACACGCGTTCCGGGCGAGCACGATCTCGACCGCGGAGTCGGGCTGGTGCGTCAGCAAGTCGATCCTGCTGTGCGCGGCCGCGCGCCACGCCGGCATCCCGGCCAGGCTGGGCTTCGCGGACGTGCGCAACCACCTCACCAGCGAGAAGCTGATGGAGCGAATGGGCACCGACCTGTTCGCCTGGCACGGCTACGCCGAACTGCTCCTACCCGATCCGGATCGAGAAGGCGAACGCCGCTGGTTCAAGCTCTCGACGGCGTTCAACATCGAGCTGTGCGAGCGCTTCGGCGTGAAGGTGCTCGAGTTCGACGGCACGGCGGATGCACTGATGCACCCGTACGACGAGGCCGGGAACCGCCACATGGAATACGTCCGCCAGCGCGGGTCGTACGATGACCTGCCGCTCGACGAGATCGTCGCCGACTTCGGCGAGATCTACGGCAACCGCTTCGGCGACCCGGCCGCCGCCGGCGACGACCCGGCGTTCGCCTGAGCCGGTTCGGGTCTCGGATCACGCCACAGGTCCTCTCGAGAACGGCGCCCGCCACCCGGGCGGCTGCGACGAACCGGCGGTCACCCAGTGCTCGGTGCCCGACGCGATGCGGCCGTCGGCGACGGTGTAGAACCCGGCGCACCAGAACACGTCGTCGCCGTGGTCGACGCGGACCTGCGCGGCCGCCCGGTCGCCGCGGGTGACGACGTCCACGACGGTGATCGTCCAGCCCTCGGGGTAGGCGCGGTTCATCTCGACGACCGCGTCGCCGACGAAGCGCTCACCGGTGTGCGTGTAGTCGACGACGACGTCGGGCGCCACCAGGGCGGCAGCGCCGTCCCAGTCGCGCGCCTCCATCCGCTCGAAGAACGCTCGGACGACGGCACCGGAATCCACGCCGGAGAACGTCAGGCGGTCTGCTTGGCGGCCCGGATGCGGTCCTGGGGGTGCAGGTGGACCTTGCGCAGACGGACGTGCTTGGGGGTCACCTCGACGCACTCGTCGCCGTTGATGAACTCGAGTGCGTGCTCGAGCGACAGGACGCGGTGCGGTGTGAGCTTCACCGTCTCGTCGGCCGACGAGGCCCGGACGTTGGTGAGCTTCTTCTCGCGGCAGACGTTGACGTCCATGTCGCCGGCACGTGAGTTCTCGCCGACGATCATGCCCTGGTAGACCGTCGTGCCGGGGCCGACCATCATCGTGGCGCGGTCCTGCAGGTTGAGCATCGCGTAGGTCGTTGCCGGGCCCTGCCGGTCGGCCACGAGCGACCCCCGATCGCGAGCGCGGATGTCGCCGAACCAGGGTTCGTAGCCCTCGAAGATGTGGCTGATGACGCCGGTGCCGCGCGTC
>JAUHYJ010000576.1 GCA_030425785.1 Acidimicrobiia bacterium
TCCTCGACCCAGGTGACCAACCCGCCGATCGGCGGGTCTGGCACGACCGTCGCCGACGGCTGACGCTCACCCGTCGAGCAGTTCGCCCGCGGCCCGCTCGATGCACCAGCGCGGTTCGCGCATCGCACGGTCGAGCCCGAACCGGTCGGCGATGGCGACGTGCCGGATCCGATCGGTGACGGCGGCGTCGGCGATCCCGACGACCGCGGCGACGGCGACGCCCGACTCGGCGGCGATCTCGGCGACACCACCGACCACCTTGCCGGCGAAGCTCTGCTCGTCGAGGTGGCCTTCGCCCGTGATGACGAGGTCGGCGCCCTCGAGCGCGTCGTAGAGGTCGAGTTCGTCGGCGACCAGTTCGAAGCCCGGCACGAGGCTCCCGCCGAGTGCGGCGAGCATGCCGGCGATCCCGCCGGCCGCACCCGACCCCTCGATCTCCGAGACGTCGACGCCGAGCTCGCTCCGGTAGCGGTCGGCGAGCTGTTCGAGGCGTGCGGTGAGCAGCTTGATCTGGGCCGGCGTCGCGCCCTTCTGTGGTCCGAACACGGTGGCGGCGTCGGTGAAGCGAGTGGTGACGTCGCAGGCGACGAGCAGCTCGATCGGCCGCAGACGCTGCGGCGACCGGAGCGCCTGCAGGGCGCCGAGCCCACCGTCGGTCGTGGCCGAGCCGCCGACGCCGACGATGATCCGTTTCGCACCGGCGGTGAGCGCGGCGTCGATCAGCTCGCCGGTGCCGGCGGTGGTGGCGGCCATCGGATCGTTGCCCTCGGCGCCGCCGGCCAGCTCGAGCCCGCTCGCGAGCGCCATCTCGATGACGGCGGTGCCGCGATGGAACCGCCAGGCCGCGTCGACGGGCGTCCCGAGCGGACCCGTCACCGTGGTCGTGCGGTTCGCGCCACCGAGTACCTCGAGCAGTCCCTCGCCGCCATCCGCCATCGGGATCTCGACGCAGTCGAGGTGGCGTTCCCAGCAGGCGCTGCCGATCGCCGCCGCGACCTCGGCGGCGCTCGCCGAGCCGCGGAACTTGTCGGGCGCGGCGACGACCTTCACGCCGGCGAACCGTAGCGGTTCGCGTTCAGATGCTCAGGCCGTTGCAGTCGAACAGCTCGGCCGGCAGCTCGTCCTGGGTCAGGCCCTCGGCGAATCCGTCGCTGGCGGGCATGTAGCCGAGCGTGCCGAGGGCCACACCCTCGAACGCCGCGTCGTGGTAGCTGTACGTGCCGTCGTCGTCGAGCATCCAGCCCCACCGCAGGAGATAGCCGTCACCGCAGATCAGGCCCTGGGCGTGGCCGATGGTGGCCCCGACGAAGGTGGTGAACGGGGCGGCCTCGACGGCGGACTCGTACTGGGTGAGACAGCCGCCCTCGAGCCACGTGAAGTAGCCGATCTCGATGGACGAGGCGCCGCCGCCCACCTTGGCGAGGATCTCCTCGCCGCCGTAGGTCGCGTCGATGTCGGCGAAGCCGATGACCTCGACACCGTGGGCGCCGGCGCCGGGGATCTCGACCTCGGACTGGGCGAGCGGGCCGCCGTCCCACGTCTGCAGTTCGCTGCGGAGCTTCCAGACACCGTCGCTGAAGTACGCGACGAGGAGGTCGTCGGCGATGCCGTCGTCGTTCAGGTCGAACCAGAACGGCTCGGTCGCCATCGCGTCGGCGGGGACGGGCGGCAGCGGACCGCACACCAACTCGTCGGCGTCGTCGACGACGTCAGGGGCGGCGAGCTCGTCGACGATCGGCGTCGACAACGGGGCGATGCAACCGGCCTCGTGGGTCGCGAAGTGCCACTCGCCGGCGGTGTCGTTGTCGACGAGGACGATGACGGCACCGCCCGGCCCGGGCATCGGCTCGGCGAGGTAGGCCCAGCCGCCGATCGCGTCGACGAGCGCCTCGGAGATCACGTCGTCCTCGACCACCCGGATGCGCCATCCGTCGGCGGCACCGTACGCCGTCACCTCGTCCGTGTCGCCGTCGCCGTCGGTGTCCATCAGGACGGTCGGCATCGAGTCGGGCCGAGGGGGGATCGGCCCGAACTCGCCGCACGGCATGGCCACCGCCGGCGCAGCGGTCGTCGGCGGCGTGGTCGTGGTCGTGGGGGTCGTCGCCGGGGTGGTCGTCGCTGGCGTGGTCTCCGGCGGCGTGGTCTCCCGGGTGGTCGTCGGCGCGGTCGGCGGGACCGTCACCGCACTCGACGTCGGAGCGACCGTCGACTCGGCGACGGGAACGGTCGGGCCGGTCGGCGCACTCTCGGCCGTCGACCCGCCGCAGGCGGCGAGCGCCCACGTGGCGCCCAGCAAGGCGGCGAGCCGGATGATCGTGGTGGAACGTACGTGCTGCATGCCCGTCCAGAGCATCGAACGGGACGCTCCTCGCGCTTTTCGCGGCGTCGGCTCGGAATGAAAAGCCGACCGGTCCGGTTATCTTTTCTCGCTATGGCTGTCACCGTTCGAATCCCCACCACCCTGCGTCCGATGGCGGGCGGCAACAAGCTGGTCGAGGTCGAGCCGGGCTCGCTCGCCGACGTGATCTCGGGGCTCGATGCGCAGCACCCCGGTTTCTCCGACCGCCTGCTCGACGACGACGGCGGACTCCACAAGTTCGTGAACGTGTTCGTCGACGACGACGACGTGCGGTACCTCGACGGTCTCGAGACGCAGGTCGCCGACGGCATCACCGTCTCCATCATCCCCGCCGTCGCCGGCGGCTGAGGCGAGCCGGCTCGCCTGCTGGCGGCGTTGGCATCGCCCGCTCGTTGTCCAAAGACAGCTCGGGGCTCGCCTGCCTTGCCAGCAGACGATCCGATCTCGCCTCAGGAACCTGATGCCTCGTCGGTGGGAGCTGCGTCGGTGGACGGCTGTCGACGCTCGCACCCGCACCGAACTGACGTGAGCTGACGATGGGGAGTCAGGCGACTTCGGTGCCGTCGGGGCGGTAGGTGTGCCAGACCCCG
>JAUHYJ010000577.1 GCA_030425785.1 Acidimicrobiia bacterium
ACAACGAGACGTTCACCAGGTCGTGATGACCGTGGTACGAGCCCTCGACCTTGATGACCAGGTCGCGCCCGGTCAGGGCCCGCATGAGGTGGATCGCGTCCATCGTCGCCTCGGTGCCGGAATTGCTGAACCGCCACTGTGGCAACCCGAAGCGCTCGGCCAGGTTCTCGGCGACGACGATCGCATCCTCGACCGGCTGCGCGAAGTGGGTGCCGAGCCCCGCCCGTCGCCGGATCGCCTCGACGACCATCGGGTTGTTGTGCCCGACCACGTTCACGCCGTACCCCGCGTGGTAGTCGACGTACTCGTTGTCGTCCGCGTCCCAGACGTGGCTGCCGTCGCCGCGATCGATCCAGACGGGGATGGGCCGGGTGCTCGACCAGCTCGAGGTGACCCCGCCGGGCATCGAACGTCGTGCCCGCTCCCAGAGGGCTCGGGATCGGGGGGTTCGGGCGAGGAACCGCTCCTCTTCTTCGAGGATCCGGTCGTCGATGGTGCCCATGGGAAGCTGCTTCTCCTGCGTCGTGAGACATCGGTGGTTGAGACTGACTGACTAGTCAGTCTAAATTCGGGTTGCATGGGGAGCAAGGACGCGATCGCCGCGCCGCCGGGCCAGGCCACGTGGCCGACGCTCACTCGGGACGAGTACGTGACGGCCGACGTGTTCGAACGCGAGCGGGAGCGGATCTTCCGCCGCGGCTGGATGCTCGTCGGCCACGCGGCGACCTTCCCGGTCGGCGGCCGACGGGTCGTCGACCTGGCAGGCGAGAGCGTCATCGTCACGCGCGACCGCGATGGTGACCTCCACGCGTTCGCCAACGTGTGCCGACACCGGGGCGCCCAGCTCTGCTCGCCGCACCCGCCGCACGCGGACCCGGAGACGTTGGCCGCGCCGTCACTGCAGTGCCCGTATCACGCCTGGACCTATGCGCTCGACGGTCGACTCCTGTCGACGCCGCGCGTCGACCCCGACGAGATCGATCGCGAACGACACGGGCTGTGGACGTACCGGGCGGACGAGCACAACGGTCTGGTGTTCGTCTCCCTGTCACCCGAGGCAGGGCCGCTCACGCGATGGATCGCCGAGCACGCGCCCGGCGTCGCCGAGTTCGACGACCTCCGGCTGGCCGACATGGTCGTTGCCCGGCGGACGACGGCCGAGGTCGCCGCCAACTGGAAGATCCTCGTCGAGAACTACCAGGAGTGCCTGCACTGCGCGGTCGTCCACCCCGAACTGGTCGAGGTGGTGCCGCTGTACCGGACGGGCCACGTCCTCGATCCGACCCGCGACGACGGCGCGGTCGAGGTCAGCGGCAACAGCTTCAGCGCCGGCGGCCACGAGGACCTGCCCTTGGTGCCCGGCATGCACGACGACCGAGCGGGGCTGTACGACGGTGCCGTCGTGTTCCCCAACGGGTTCCTCGACGTCACCGGCACGTCGGTGTCGCTGCTCACCATGTTCCCACTCGCTCCCGACCGCACGCTGACGGTCACCGAGTACCTGTTCTCGCCCGACGTCACCGACGACGACGCCGTCGGGATCGACCACGTCGTCGACTTCAACG
Organism: Acidimicrobiia bacterium; assembly: GCA_030425785.1. Lineage (GTDB taxonomy): Bacteria > Actinomycetota > Acidimicrobiia > Acidimicrobiales > Ilumatobacteraceae > Ilumatobacter. The sequence goes on from JAUHYJ010000577.1 coordinate 1,566, forward strand.
AGCTCGTCGCCGCACAGGACGGCGTCGTGTGCGAAGGCGTCCAACGCGGCGTCTCGTCGACGGCGTTCGACACCGGGGTGTTGACCTCGAAGGACGCGCTCGTCCACGACTTCAACGAGCAGTATCGTTCGCTCATCGGCCCGCCCGGACCGGTGACGTGATCCCACGACAACACGACACATTGGGGGTTCGGATGCCGATCAGCAGACGGCGTTTCATCGGTCAGAGCGCTGGGCTCGGCGTGATGTTGGGCATGGGTGTGCCCATCCTGCAGGCGTGCGGAGGTGATGACGACGACGGTGGCGGCGAGGGGGCCACCGATCCGATCGCCGACGGGCTCGAACCCGAGGCCGGTCCGCTCCGGCTGTTCAACTACGCGGACTACGTCAACCCCGACGTCGTCGCCGCGTTCGAGGAGCGGTACGGGGTCACCGTCGAGATCACGACGTTCGACGTCGACGCCGAGGCGATCACCAAGCTCGCGAACGGCTCGGTCGAGGTCGACGTCCACCACTCGTGCGCCCCGAACTCGCTCGACCGCGTGATCGCGGGCGGCCTCCTGCAGCCGCTCAACAAGACGTACCTCACCAACCTGACGAACGTGTTCGATTCGTTCCAGGACCCGTGGTACGACCGGGGCAACGTCTACACCGTGCCGTACACGGTGTACTCGTCGGGCATCGGCTACCGGGCCGACATGATCGATCCGGCTGCCATCGAGGAGCAGGGGTGGGACATCCTCTGGAACCCCGAGTACAAGGGCGTGACGTCGATCCTCGACGACTACCGGGAGGGCATCGCGCTGGCGCTGCTGCGTCGGGGCATCACCGACGTCAACACGACCGACCCCGAGGTGATCGCCCAGGCCGGGGCCGACCTCGAAGAGCTCACCGGCCTGATGAACATCAAGGTGAACATCGAGGGCTACAAGGACGTGCCGGAGGGCGTGACGCATCTCGCCCACACCTGGAGCGGCGACATGCTGGCCGGCGCCTACTCGTACCTGCCCGAGGGCACCGGGCCGGAGGTGCTCGGTTGGTGGTACCCGAGCGATGGCGTCGGCGTCGTCGGCAACGACTGCATGGCCGTCACCGCGAACGCGAAGAACCCGGTGCTCGCCCATCTCTACATCAACCACCTGCTCGACACGGCCGTCGCCGAGGAGAACTTCAGCTGGAACGGCTACCTGCCGCCGATCAAGGGGCTCGACGCCGACTACCTGATCGAGCAGGAGTATGCGCCCGAGAACCTGCGCGCCGCCGTGCTCACCGACGAGATCATCGACCAGGGTCTGCGCTACGAGCCGCTCGAGACCGAGGTCGACCAGCTGTGGGAATCCGCCTGGTCGAAGTTCACCGCCGGCTGAGTGTCGTCGGGTGA
>JAUHYJ010000578.1 GCA_030425785.1 Acidimicrobiia bacterium
CTTCGCCGACCTGGTCGTGCAGCTGGTCGTCGTGGCCACGCGCGAGCTGCGCGCCGACGATCACCTCGCCGTCATGCTCGCGAGCGAGCCCGGCGACGTGTTGTCGCAGCTCACCGTCGCCGGGGTGCCGCGCATCATCCGCGTCGCGACGGCGTACCTGCTGCCGATGCTCTCGCCGTACCTGCCCCGCCGGCGGGCGCTGCCGTTCATCGACCTGCTCGTGCGGGTCACCATCTCGTACTTCCTCGCGCCGAGCGACCACGTCGACCTCGGCGACCCGGCGTCGACCCGCGTGTTCCTGCGCCCGGTCATCGACGCGCTCGCGATTCCCCCACATCCAGAAGGAGCTCACCTGTGAGCGTCACCCACAACAGCAACGACGAGATCATCGGCCGCGATGACATCAACGACATCGAGGCGATCCTGTCGGTGAGCAACACCGACCTCGAGGCCGTCGAGCACGTCGTCAAGGACAACGCCGACGCCATCTTCACCTGGGACTACAGCCTCGCCCGACCGCAGCTCCGCAAGCTGTACGAGAAGGCCAAGACCGGCCAGTGGAACGCGTCGACCGACCTCGACTGGGACACCGAGGTCGACCTCGAACAGGTCGTGTCGCGCGACCAGGCTGCCGCGTCGGCCGGTTTCACGGCCGACCACTACGACGGCACCGTCGTCGAGAAGTGGGGCGACCAGGAGTGGCTCGAGTTCGGCATCGACCAGCGCCGGTGGACCCTGTCGCAGTTCCTCCACGGTGAGCAGGGCGCCCTCTTGTGCACGGCCAAGATCGTCGAGACCGTGCCGTGGTACGACGCGAAGCTGTACGCCTCGACCCAGGTGATGGACGAGGCCCGTCACGTCGAGGTCTTCAACCGCTACATCGACGAGAAGCTCGGCGGCAGCTTCCAGGTCAACGCTCACCTGCGCATGCTGCTCGACGACATCATCGAGGACTCGCGCTGGGACATGACGTATCTCGGCATGCAGGTCATGGTCGAAGGGCTCGCGCTCGCGGCGTTCGGGTTCATGCACCAGATGACCGAGGAACCGCTGCTGAAGAAGATGCTCCGCTACGTCATGAGCGACGAGGCCCGTCACGTCGCGTTCGGCGTCCTGTCGCTGAAGGAGGTCTACGACGGCATGACCGACGCCGAGATGAAGGACCGCCAGGAGTTCGCGTTCGAGGCCGCGGTCCGGATGCGCGACCGCTTCTTGTCCCAGGAGGTCTGGGAGCGCCACGGCGTCAACCCGCGCGACGTCGTGCCGCTCGTGCTGCGCGACCCGACCCGCGACCTGTTCCAGCAGATGCTGTTCAGCAAGATCGTCCCGAACTGCAAGAAGCTCGGCCTGCTCGATCGCAACGACCAGTGGCTGCGCCGCCGGTTCGAGGAGATGAGCGTCATCCAGTTCGAGGACTGGGAGGACACCGGGTCGGAGTACATCAAGTTCGAGCTCGACGCCGACGCGCCGCAACCGGTCGCCGGGAGCTGAGCGTGACCCTCGACGCGAGGGTAGACAAGTAGCAGACAAGTATGGTTCGATGGTCCCATGGCCGGGTCATCGACGCGCAGCGACTGGAACCCCGAGCAGTACGAGCAGTTCAAGGCCCAACGCGCCCAGCCCTTCTGGGACCTGATCGATCTCGTCCATCGCGGTGGCATCGAGCGGGCGGTCGACCTCGGGTGCGGGACGGGGGAGCTGACCGCCGCCGCGGCCGACCGGCTCGGCGTCGGTCACATGACCGGCGTCGACAACTCACCGGCGATGCTCGAGCGGGCCCACCGGCACGGCCGTGTCGCGGTCGACTTCGTCGACGGCGACATCTCGCGCTGGACGTCGGACGGCGACCACGACCTCGTGCTCGCCAACGCCGCGCTGCAGTGGGTGCCCGATCACGTCGGCGTGCTCGAGCGCTGGGTCGCGGCGCTCGCACCCGAGGGCCAACTCGCCGTGCAGGTGCCGGCCAACCACGACCACGCCTCGCACCTCGCGAGCGTGCACGTCGCCCACTCCGAGCCGTTCGCATCGATGTTCGGAGGCGACCCGCCCGCCGATCCGGTCGCCGTGAACGTGCTCACGCCCGAGGCGTACGCGACGACGCTCCACGAGCTCGGTCTCGGCGAGCCTCACGTCCGCCTGCAGGTGTACGGGCACGTCTTCGCGTCGTCGGCCGACGTCGTCGAGTGGACGAAGGGGACATCGCTCACCCGGTTCTTCAAGCGGCTCCCGCCCGAGATGCACGACCCGTTCGTGCAGGCGTACCGCGACGAGCTGCTCGCGCGCCTCGGCGAGCAGACGCCGTACTTCTACGCCTTCAAGCGGATCCTGATGTGGGGCCGACGCGCCTGAGCGGGCCGGTCACTCCGGGGTGACGTAGGCGGCGGTGAGTCCACCGTCGATCAGGAGGTTGGCGCCGGTCGTGTAGCTCGACTCGTCACTCGCCAGGAACAGCGCCGCGTTGGCCATCTCGCTCGCCGTGCCGAACCGACCCATCGGCACGTGGACCAACCGACGCTGGCGCTTGACCTCGGTGTCGAGGAACGACATCAGCATCTCGGTCTGCAGCGGCCCGGGCGACAGCGCGTTGACGCGGATGCCCTCCCGGGCGTGGATCACCGCCAGCTCGCGCGTGAGCGACAGCACGGCACCCTTCGACGCGGTGTAGGCGATCTGGGGTGTCGCGGCCCCGACCGAGGCGACGAACGATGCCGTGTTGATGATCGATCCGCCACCGTTGCGGCGCAGGACCGGGATGCCGTGGCGACAGCCGTGGATGACGCCCTTGACGTTGATCGCGAGCGTCCGGTCGATCACCTCGTCGGTGGTCGTCTCGGCGTCGTCGTCGCCCGGCAACATCACGCCGGCGTTGTTGAAGATCACGTCGACGCGGCCGAAGTGCTCGAGCGCGAGTTGGAACATCGCCGCGA
>JAUHYJ010000579.1 GCA_030425785.1 Acidimicrobiia bacterium
ACCCGCACGCACGACGGCCTGAGCGGCGCCGAGGTTCGAGTAGTACGGGCCCATGTTGACGGCCGACCAGGTGTCGTTCAGGAAGCAACCCGGTGCCACACCGGCGATGATCGGCTTGTAGCCGTTCTCGGCGTAGTACTCGGTGTTCACGTCGCACTCGAGCAGCGAGGTGTTGCCGACGATGCCGAGCACCTGGTCCTCCTCGACCAGCTTGGTGGCGATCGACTGCCACACGGCCGGTTCGGGCGCGGCGTCCTCGTACGAGTACTCGATCGGGTGGCCGTAGATGCCGCCGTTCGCGTTGACGCAGTCGAAGTAGATCGACGCCATCTTCGGGATCCAGGTGAAGTCGACACCCGGGATGTTGGTCGCAGCACCACCGAGGCGGATCGGGTCGCCGGTCGCTTCCTCGCCGTTGTTGAGACCGCACTCACCCGGCTGGACGATCATGTCGCCCGACGCCATCGGCTCGTCGGCGGCAGGCTCGTCGTCCGCGGCGGGCTCCTCGTCGGCGGCAGGCTCGTCGTCCGCGGCGGGCTCCTCGTCGGCAGCAGGTTCCTCGTCGGCAGCAGGTTCGTCGTCGGCCGCGGGCTCGTCGTCGGCCGCGGGCTCGTCGGCAGCAGCCGGCTCGTCCGCCGTCGAGTCGTCGTCGTCGCCACCACAGGCGGCGAGGAGCAGCGATGCGGCGGCGAGCGTCGCACCAAAACGTCGTAATCTCATGGTTCCCCCTTGATCGTTCCCGAGCGGCCACCGGTGGATACCTGTGGCGAACGGGAGTTGTCCCCTCGCACCACGGCTGGTGCGACGAGGGCAACGTACCGGGGTCGATTACACCCGTGCAAGGCCAAGGACGCCGTTCGGCGAACAATTGTCGACAATTTTTTCGTTCGCCGCAGGGGGACGTCGGCCGGATCTCCCAAGGCTGTTCCCGCGCGGCGAACGAGGGCGTGGCGGGCGGTGTCCACGTCGTGAAACACTGCGCCTCGCTCCGGGGGCCGCCGATCGACGACCTCCGCGCGTCCAGACGTCACGCCCGTATCAACACTGTGCCGAGACCCGGCAGGGGGACCATGAAGACCAGCACCGATCGCATCCTCGTCACCCATGTGGGCAGCCTCGCTCGACCGACCGAGCTGCTCGACCTGATGAAGGAGCGCGAGCACGACCGTCCCTACGACGCCGCGCTGCTCGACCAGTACATCGCCGACGCCGTCGTCGACCGGGTCCGCCACCAGGTCGAGAACGGCATCGACATCGTCACCGACGGCGAGATGAGCAAGGTCAGCTTCCTCGGGTACGTCAAGGACCGGCTGGCCGGCTTCGAGATCGACACCGAGAACACGGGATCGACCGCAGCGTCGTGGCAGGTCGAGATCGACATGTTCCCCGAGTACTACGCCGACTACATGGGCAAGTACTCCGCCGCGGTCTCGCCGCTCAAGCGCCTGAAGGCGACCGGACCAATCTCGTACGCCGGCCACGAGCTGCTCCAGACCGACATCGCGAACCTCAAGGCGGCGGTCGCCCAGGTCGAGTCGGAGGGGCACACGGTCACCGAGGTGTTCATGCCGTCGTCGGGGCCGAGCGGCTTCGGGCGCAACGCCTACTACGACAGCGACCAGGAGTACCTCGAGGCCGTCGCCGAGGCGATGCGCGAGGAGTACCTGGCGATCGTCGAGGCGGGCTTCGTCCTGCAGGTCGACGACCCATGGCTGATCGAGTACCTGACCCGCCCGGTCGACGACGAGTCCGAGCGCCACGCCGGCGTGATGGGGCACATCGAGGCGCTCAACCACGCGCTGCGCGACATCCCGGCCGACCGGATCCGCCATCACACCTGCTACGGCCTCAACCACGGACCGCGTCTCACCGACGTGCCGATGAGCCAGGTGGCGCCGTACATGCTGCAGGTCAACGCGGGCGCCTACTCGTTCGAGGTCGCGAACCCGCGTCACCAGCACGAGTACAAGATCTGGGAGGACATCGAGCTCCCGGACGACAAGGTGCTCATTCCCGGTCTGATCGGGCATGCGAACAACTACGTCGAGCACGAGGAGCTCATCGCCGAGTACATCATCCGGTACGCGAACCTCGTCGGCAAGGAGCGCGTGATCGCCGGGTCCGACTGTGGGTTCAGCTCGCGGGCGTCGTACAAGCCCGAGGTGCATCCGACGGTCGTGTGGCCGAAGTTCAAGCACCTCGCCATGGGCGCCGAGATCGCCAGCAAGCAGCTGTTCACGTAGACGCGTTCGCGTGGTACTCGGGCGAACGCCCTCTGTTCACGTCGACGCGTTTGCGTGGTACTCGGGCGAACGCCCTCTGTTCACGTCGACGCGTTCGCGTGGTGCTCGGGCGAACGCCCTCTGTTCACGTCGACGCGTTCGCGTGGTACTCGGGCGAACGCCCTCGTCCTCTGTGCTGCGCTGCTCGCTTCGCTCCGCTGCTCGCCCAGCGCTCGTCATCGCGACGTCTCCGGTCCGGCGGGCGGGCGCTGCTCACCTCCGAGCTCCCACACTCCGCTCCGCTTCGCTGGTCGCCGAACCGCACATCTCGCGACATCGCGGTACCGATCATTCGATCGCGGCGACGTGAGCCATCGGATGGCGCCGCGCGCACCGGCGAGGACCCTGGGTTCCTGATTCGGGATCGATTCGTTCGAGCGCAAGGCGGCACGAGCCCTCTCGACCTAGCGGTCGAGCGCGGTGAGGGCCAACGCAGCGATCGGGCGACTCGGCCCGAATCAGCGGCCGTCGAGGTAGACGTTGCCGTTGGTGCCGTCGACCGTGACGATCTGGCCGGTCTGGATGCGCGAGGTACCGTCGACCGACCCGACGACGCAGGGCACGTCGAACTCGCGGGCGACGATCGCGCAGTGCGACATGACGCCGCCGACGTCGGCGACGACGGCGCCGGCGATCGCGA
>JAUHYJ010000580.1 GCA_030425785.1 Acidimicrobiia bacterium
CTCCCAGGTGATCATGATCACGGGCGACGCGCAACAGGTCGCCGACGCCGTCGCTGCCGAGCTCGGCATCGACGAGGTGATGGCCGAGGTCCTCCCGGAGGACAAGGACGCCAAGGTCGCCGAGCTCCAGCAGCGCGGCCTACGGGTGGCGATGGTCGGCGACGGCGTGAACGACGCGCCGGCGCTCGCCCGTGCGGAGGTCGGCATCGCGATCGGCGCCGGCACCGACGTCGCCATCGAGTCGGCCGGTGTCGTGCTCGCATCGAGCGACCCGCGAGCGGTCACCGGTGTGATCGACCTGTCCCGGGCGAGCTACCGCAAGATGATCCAGAACCTCGTCTGGGCGACGGCCTACAACCTGATCGCGATCCCGGTCGCAGCCGGTGCGTTCGCCTTCGCCGGGCTGACGCTGCCGCCGGCTGCCGCTGCGGTCGCCATGAGCCTGTCGACGATCATCGTCGCCGCCAACGCACAGTTGCTGCGGCGGCTCGATCTGCGCCCGCAGGACGACATCGCCTCCGGGAACGGTGCATGATGAGCGGCATGCGCATCGGGGAGGTCGCCGAACGGGCGGGGGTCACGACGAAGACGCTCCGCTACTACGAGTCGATCGGGCTGCTCCCCGAGCCGGACCGGACGGCGTCGGGGTACCGCTCCTACACCACCGACACCCTCGAACGAGTGCGCTTCATCCGGGACGCGCAGGCGACCGGGCTCAGCCTGGCCGAGATCGAGTCGATCCTCGAGCTCAAGTCGCACGGCGAGCGCAGCTGCGAGCACACCCGGGCGCTGCTGCACCGCCAGATCGACGAGATCGATGCACAGATCGAGCGGTTGCGGTCGGCGCGCCGGGAGCTGACGCACCTCGTCGAGCGCGCCGACGACTCCGACCCGAGCGACTGCGTCGACGAGCACCGCTGCCAGGTCATCGAGGCTCGTTCGACCGGGCGTGGAACCGGTGTGATCGAGTGAGCCGTCAGTAGTCGAACGGCTGGAGCGACCCGTCGCGGTCGATCAGCATCACCGGCTGGCGCTCCCACGTGGTCACGTCGCCGCCCATCCCCGGTGAGTCGCCCGGCATGCCCGGCAAGGCGAGCCCGATGGCGTCGGGACGATCCTCGAGCAGCCGGACGATCGCACCGACCGGGATGTGGCCCTCGAGCGCGTAGCCCTCGACGACGGCCGTGTGGCACGACGCCATCTCGGCGGGGACACCGAGCTCGGCTCGGTAGGCGGACCGGTCGGAGTCGTCGGTCATCTCGACGTGGGCTCGGTGTTGCTGCAGGTACACGACCCACCCGGAGCAGCAGCCTCAACCAGGGTCGCGTCGCACGTCGACACGAACCCCGTCGAGCGCGACGTCGTCGGCGACCGCCTCGGAGCTCGGTGCGGCGGGCTCATCGGCGGCGCCGCCGCACGCGACGAGCGCGGTCGCAGCGACGAGGGGTGCGAGGAGGCGGTGCACCATGGGAGCGGCCATCGGTGCCGACGCTACCTGCCGCTTGTCGGTCATGTCGTCCGTTCGGCGGGCCGCGGAGGAACGGGTCGAGGCGACGATTACCGTTCGCCTCGATGTCCGGTCTCCGGTTCGACGATGTCGGCGATGGCGCGGCGCGACGGCGCGCGATGCCGGCGTCGTTCGTCCTCGTCGCGGTCGTGCTGGGGCTCGTCCTCGGTGCCATGACGTGCGCCGCCGGCCTCACCGACGGGCACCTCCACGGCACCGAGGCGGCGACTGTCGTCGACGGTGCCGCACCGGACCGTGCCGACCACGCGGATCACGTCGCCGGGTCGCACATGTACGCCGCGGCCGAGTCAGCACCCGCACCACACGACGAGACCAGGTCGCACGACCAGACCAGAGCGTCGAGCGCCGAGAACCATCCCGGGATGGCCTGCGTCGCCTCCGTCGATCTGCGGTTCGTCCCGCTGGCGCCGGTCCCTGCCTCCGCGTCGTGCGGTATCGGCGCCGTCGAGACGGCCGCCGAGTGGTCGGCCGACGTCGAACCGCCCGTGCCCCGCTCCACCTGACGTTCGACTTCCGATCAACCCTTCGAACCCAGGAGTACACCACCATGAAGCGAGCACTCGCGCTCGTCCTCGCGTCCACCGTCGCCGTCGCCGCGTGCGGCAGCGACACGGACGACGACACCGCCGGGGATCCCTCCGGCGACATCCGCACCATCGAGGTCACGATGACCGACATGGCCTACACCCCCGCCTCGCTCGATGTCGAGGCCGGTGAGACGATCCGATTCGTCTTCCGCAACGACGGTGCCGTGCGCCACGAGGCCGTCTTCGGCACGTTGGCCGAGCAGGAGGCCCACCACGAGGAGATGGCCGCGATGGGCGGCTCCCACGATGCCATGGACGACGTTGCCATGGACGGGATGGATCATGGCGACATGGGCGATGACGCCATGGACGCCGGGACGATGCCGCACGAGGAGATGACCGAGGTCCACGGTGTCCTCGTCGAGCCCGGCGAGACCATCGAGGTGACCCACACCTTCGGGGCATCCGGCCCGACGATGATCGGGTGCCACGAGCCCGGTCACTGGGAGGCCGGCATGGCGATGACCATCGACGTGTAGCCGTGCGTCGGGTCCGCGCACCCCCGGGTGCGCGACCCGACCCTGGTCTCGCCCCGTGAACCGTCAGATCGCCGACGCGACCAGGATGGCGGTCAGCACCGTGACGACCACGAACGCGACCGACTCGATCGACAGACTCACCCGCAGTTCCTTCGCGAGCTGGGGGTCGTCCGGCCGCTGCTCGAGCGCCGGCTTGAGCCGGAAGTGGTTGTACCCGCCGAGCCCGGCGGCCACGGCGACGACGGCCGTCTTGGCGAGCAGGATGCGTCCCCAGTCGGTGTCGAACAGGTCGCCCGGCGTGTCGATCACCATCCAGGTCATCACCA
>JAUHYJ010000581.1 GCA_030425785.1 Acidimicrobiia bacterium
AGTACGCGGCCGGTGAGGGCCTCACCTGGGTCGGCGCCAACCCCAAGTACGACCCCGAACGGGACAACTTCCACTTCCACCTCCAGCAAGACCAGGAGTTCGGCGCCCTCGAGGCCGAGCAGCTGATGCGCGCCGTGATGCTCGTGCCCGTCGGGTTGGGCGCCGCCTTGTCGACCGTCTGGCTGAGTACCGAACTGGCCGCCGGCGACTGGCACTGGAGCGTCGCCCTCCTCGCGCTCGGTCTCTGGTCGCTCTGCGTCATCCTCCGTCTCGACTACGGGCGCATCGGGAGCCTGATGACCGCGCGGTGGACGGCGCTGGCCAGCGAGTACCCGACCTGGTTGCCCATCGAGTACCAGACACACCGCATCGCCTCGGCGGCGGCGATCGAGCAGAGCGCGCTCAAGGCCCTCGATCGCGTGCACGACGCCTGGCGCGACATCGTCGTGGCCGACGTCCAACGTCGCAAGTGGCTCCGCGACGGCAACGACGACGAATCCGAGGTCGTCGGCGCGCTCACCTCACTCGGACATCAGCTGAGCAACCTCGGCGTCCTGCCGCTCGGCCCCGAGGTCTCGGCCAAGATCGCAGCGGCGAACACCGCATCGCAGGACTTCGCGAGCTCCGTGCGCGGAGACTCGACGGCCTCACGCAACGCCCGTCATCGTGTGGGCGACGCCCTGGTCGAGCTGACGACGGTGGTCAGCCGACGTCTCGACGACCTCATGGAACGCAACCTCGTGAGCGCCGGCCAGGACAGCGGCCGGACGGCCGACGCGAGCCACGAGCGCGACCGCGGCCCGGCCTGACCCGACACCCCTATTCGGTGGACGGCACCACGTCGGCGGGAGTTCAATGGCACCCAGCTGACGCAGGAAGGGGCACTGCCATGTCGGACGGATCGAACACGGGCCAGCCCGCCGTCACACCGACGCCGTCCACCGCGCCCCCACCGAACACGCCCGCCGGTGCCCTGATCGTCACCTACCGGTCGCTACGGCTCGGCATCGTCCTCGCCGTCGGCATGATCTTCCTCGCGGTGATCTGGGAAGCGGCACGCGCCGGCTACCTGCGCGGGTCGATCAGCTCGTACTTCTACTCGCCGGTCCGGTCGGTCTTCGTCGGCTCGCTCATGATCATCGGGTTCAGCCTGATCGTCATCCACACCCGGCACCGCTGGGAGGAGACCTGCCTCACCATCGGCGGCACGCTGGCGATCATCGTCGCGCTGGTCCCGACGACGGTGCCCCGCTGCGAGGCGGGCGAGGTCAGCGACGGCACCGTCATCTGCCGTGCGACCGACAGCGACCCGGCGCTCCCCGACTGGGTCCGCGACGGGGTGGCGAACAACCTGTTCGCCCTGGTCGTCATCTCACTCATCGCGATCGTGCTCACCGCCCGATACGCACCGAAGCGGCCCGACGACCCGCGACCCGAGCGGCTCAAGTACCTCCTGATCGGCTACGCCGCGGCACTCGTGATCGGCGCGATCCTCTACGGCACGTGGGAGTGGTTCGCCGAGCACACCCACATGATCGCGGCGATCCTCACCTTCGTGTTCGTCGGCACGACCGCCGCGTTCAACGGATCGAGCCTCCACCGCCCGCTGAACCCCGAGACCTACCGGAAGATCTACCGCGCGGTGGCGTGGGGCATGCTCGGCGTCGGCATCGTCGGCGTGATCGCGATCGTGGCCGACGTGCCCGACGCGCTCTTCTGGCTCGAGACGGTCGAGCTCGCGATCTTCGCCGGCTACTGGATCGCACAGACCCGCCAGAACTGGAACCGCGAGTCGCTCTGACCGGGCAGCCGCCCTCCGAACGCTGCGACACCCCAGCCGTAGGATGCACCCACCGGCTTCCCCTCCGCGGATTGCCGACCGCTTCGGTCGGCGCGAACATGGAGGCACCCGTTGCCCATCGACGATCGTCTACGGCTCAGCATCCACACCAAACTCAGCGCATTGATCGGCGACGACGAAGCCGACGCACTCATCACCCACATCATGCCCGTCCCTTGGAACGAGGTCGCAACACGCGACGACCTCCGGCTCACCGCCAGTGAGCTGCGCGCCGACATGGCGACCATGCGCGCCGACCTGCGATCCCAGATGGCCGACCTGCGATCCGAGCTCCGCACCGAGATGGCCGAGCTGCGCACCGAGATGCGCGCCGACATGGCCGATCTGCGCACCGAGCTGCGGACCGACATGGCCGGGCTCCGGACCGAACTGCACCACGGCATGGCAGCACAGACGCGCTGGCTGACCGGCTACATGACGGCGCTGAGCGCGGTGATGCTCGCCGTGGCGCGACTGCTGTTCTGACGGGAGCTTGACACCCCGGCCGCCGGCGCCCGACGATGGCGGCAGCGCCGACAGGGGGTCGGCCCGACCGAGGGGGCACACATGGCCGTGGCACGAGAGACGATGACCGACGAGCAGCGCAAGAGCGTCGCGCTCGAATACCTGAAGGCGTTCGACAACGGTGGCACCACGTCGAGCGGCCACTCGATCCTGTCGCTGTTCGCGGACGACGCCCAGGTCTGGTTCCCGAAGTGGGGCCTCGCGACCGGCCACGACGAGATCGGCCGCATGTTCGGCGACGTCGGCGGCACCATCCAGGAGATCGTCCACCACTACTCGCACTTCAACTGGATCATGACCGGCACCGACACGTTCGCGTGCGAGGGCACCAGCCACGGCGTGCACCGCGACGGCCCGTGGCGCGCCGGCGTCCCGGACTGGGGCGCCGGGCGTTGGTGCGACGTCTTCGAGATCCGCGACTGGAAGATCCAACGCTGCTTCATCTACCTCGACCCCGACTACGCATCGAAGGACACCGACCGCTACCCCTGGCTCGCCGACGCCGACTGATCGAATCTCGGGCGCATCGCCCTGACGCCGTAGGGTGCCGAG
>JAUHYJ010000018.1 GCA_030425785.1 Acidimicrobiia bacterium
GATCGCGCTCCCGATGTGGGGATTCGCGTTCTGGATGGCGACGCCCGGTGCGTTCTCGCTGCTCGCCGAACGCTCGCGCTACCCGAGCGAGCGCGCCGGCGATGCGCAGGCGGTCATGGCGGCCGGGCGCGTGATCGGGCCGCTCGTCGGCGGTGCCGCGTACGCCGTGTCGCCGGCCCTGCTCGGCGTCGTCGGCGGAGGCGTCATGGCGGTGTCGGCACTGGCGATGCTGTACATCGAGTGGCGCATCCACCCCGAAGCGCTCGGCGAACTGGTCGCCTTCTCGTGACCGCGGGCTGGCGGTTGCAGGTCAGCCTGCTCGGCCTGGTCACGATCGGCGCGTTCGGCGTCGTGCTCTACGCCTTCGGTGCATTCGTCGCGCCGATCGAGGCCGACACCGGCTGGTCGAACGCCTCGATCTCGGCGGCGTTCTCGATCTCGACGATCGCCGGCGGGATCATGGCACTCGGTACCGGCCGGCTGCTCGACCGCACCGGCGCGCAGCCGGTCATGGCGACCACGCTCGCCGGCGGCTCGATCCTGTTGTGGCTGAGCTCGTACGCCGAGTCGGCCGGGCAGTTCGTCGCCGCCTGGGGGGCGGGCGGGGCGATCGTGTCGGCCGGACTGCTCTACAACACCACGATGGCGGTCACCACCCGGGTCACCCCGGTCGCCGACCGACCGAGCGCGTTCACGTGGCTCACCGTCATCGGCGGCCTGGCATCGCCGATCGCCTTCCCCCTCGCCGGCGTGTTCATCGAGGCGTGGGGGTGGCGGCCCGCCGTGCGCGCCATGGTCGTATTCATGGTGATCTGCACGGTGCCGGCACTCGTGTGGGTCCGCGGCGATCGCCGCGCCCTCGTCGCCACCGAGCACGACGAACCCGGCTTCGACGACGTTCGGTCGGCGCTCCGCTCCCCCGTCGTCGTCCGGTGGCTGGTGGCGAGCTCACTCGCGATGGCCGGTCTCGTCGCGGTCCAGGTCCACCACGTCGGGGCCATCGAGGCGACCGGCGTCTCGATCGGTCTGGCGTCGACGCTGGCCGGGATCCGTGGCCTGCTCTCGCTGCCGGGCCGGGCTGCGGCCGCGACCGTCACCCGCCGCATCGGGCTCGTGAACGCACTGCGAGCCGTCTACGCCGTGATGTCCGTCGGGACACTCGCGCTGGTCGCCGCCGGGTCGATCGCCTGGGTGTGGGTGTTCGTCGTCCTGACCGGCCTGGCCTTCGGATCGGTCTCGCCGCTCCAGGGCCTCTACGCCGCCGAGCTGTACGGCCGACGACGGATCGGCACCCTGATGGGGATGCAGCAGGTGATCGTCGGATCGGCCGGCGCGCTCGGGCCGTTCCTGCTCGGCCTGACCATCGACGCGACGGGCGGGTACGTCACCCTGCTCGTGGTCGCGACGGTGCTGCAGGTGGTCGCGCTGCTCAGCTACCGCGACCCGGTCACGACCGGCGTCGCAGCACCCGCAGCGACCCCGTGACCGAGACCTCGTCGAACTCGCCGCTCGCCATCGCCGGCAGATAGATCTGTACGGCGGCCGGCCGCCGTCGGCCGGGTCCGGGAACACGTCGTGGATCGCGAGCGTGCCACCCGGCGCGACGTGCCGCGACCAACCCTCGTAGTCGAGGCGGGCCGGTTCCTCACCGTGACCGCCGTCGACGAACACGAACGCGAGCGGCGTCGACCACGCCGCGGCGACGGTCGGCGAGCGGCCGACGACGACCACGACGACGTCCTCGAGGCCGGCATCGTGCATCGTGCGCCGGAAGAACGGCAGCGTGTCCATCAGCCCGGTGCGGGCGTCGACCACCTCGGTGTCGTGGTGCTCCCACCCGGCCTGGTTCTCCTCCGATCCTCGGTGGTGGTCGACGGCGAACAGGGTGGCGCCCACCTGCTCGGCGGCGGCGCCGAGCCACACCGTCGACCGCCCGCAGTAGCTACCGACCTCGACCCACGGCGCACCCGGCAGGGCGCGTCCGGCAACGACCGCGGCGTCGAACAGGGCGTCGCCCTCGTCGGGCGGCATGAACCCCTTGGTGGCGAGCGCGAGCTCGCGCCGAGCATCGTCGAGTGGCACCCGACGAGCGTACCGGTCGGGAAATCGTGGCGGCCGGGAACCGGGGCGGCGCCTGCGACGTCCAAGCGACATGGGTGCTCGGCAACGTCCTCACCGTCCTGCGGTCCTCGCCACGCTCGCGGCGGCCGCACTCCTCGTCGGCGCGTGCGCCGACAACGGCAGCCCGCCGTCGCAGGTCGCCTCCGGCGACGAGTCCGTCGACGAGTCACCCGACACGACGCAGCCGACCGACGACGACACGACGACCACGGTGGGCGGCACGGCGCCGGGCACCACGGAGCACCGAGATGGCGACGTGCCGGGCGCTGGGCGGTTCACCCGTGCGCTCGAGCCGTTCGCGGACTGTGCTGCGTTCCTCGACCACGTCCGTGCCGAGGCCCGCGAGCGGGTCGGCCCGTGGGGGCTGAGCAACGACGGCTGGTGGTGGGTCGACGACCTCGCCGTCGAGGAGATGGCCGAGGACGACATGGCGGCCGACGAGCCCGCCGCCGAGGAGCCGGCCGATGCATCGGACGCCGGCGCTCCGGGCAGCGCCGGCGACGACGGGGACAGCGACGTCACCGGCACGAACGTGCAGGAAGCGGGCGTCGACGAGCCGGACATCGTGAAGTCCGACGGCGACCGGATCCTCGCCGTCAGCGACAACCGCCTGTTCATGATCGACATCACCGGCGACGTGCCGGCGATCACCGACCGGCTCGATCTCCCGGAGGGCTGGGACCACGAGCTGTTCTTCGACGGCGATCGGGCGATCCTGTTCACCAACGGTGGGACGTACCTCGGCGATCCGGCTCCGATCGACGTCACGGTCGGCACCGTCGACGCCGAGGCCGAGTTCGCCGACGGCGAGATCCCCCCGATCGAGCCGGGCCTCTGGGCGCCCGCTGCACTCGTCATCGAGGTCGATCTGTCCGAACCCACCGACCTGCGCGTCGCCTCGACGCTGCGGATCGAGGGCAGCTACCTGAGCGCCCGCCGCGTCGGCGACACCGTCCGCATGGCACTGTCGACCGGGCCACAGCAGCTCCCGTGGGTGTTCCCCCAGAACCCGTCCGGTGAGGAACGAGCCACCGAGACCAACCGGGCGCTGATCGACGAGACGACGCTCGCCGACTGGACGCCGGGCTACGAGCTCGTCGTCGGTGGCGACACCCGGACCGGCGACGTGCTCGCCTGCGATCGTCTGAACCATCCGGACGAGTTCTCCGGGTTCGACGTGATCTCGGTGCTCGACATCGACATGACGACGGGCATCGCGAACGGGTTCGATCCGTCGAACGCGGTCGGGGTACTCGCCGGCGGCAACACGATCTACAGCTCGCTCGACCGCTTCTACGTCGCCACGACGAAGTGGGTCGGCCAGGACGACGTCGTCGACGGCCAGGTCGCACCGGTCTGGAACGATGAGTTCGAGACCGAGCTGCACGCCTTCGAGTTCGTGCCGGGCGCGCCGGCGCGCTACCTCGCGAGCGGGGCCGTCGACGGCAGCCTGCTCAACCAGTTCTCACTCGACGAGCACGAGGGCTTCCTGCGGGTGATCACCACCGACGGCTCGCCGTGGAACCAGGACGATCTCAGCTCGACGGGGCTGACCGTGCTGCGCGAGGACGGCGAGACGCTCGTCCAGGTCGGCCACGTCGGCGGCCTCGGTGAGGGCGAGTCGCTCTACGCCGCACGGCTGCTTGACGAGGTCGGCTTCGCGGTCACGTTCCGCCAGATCGACCCGTTCTACGTGCTCGATCTCCGCGACCCGGCCAACCCGCAGGTGACCGGTGAGCTCAAGATCCCCGGCTTCTCGACGTACCTCCACCCCCTCGGCGACGGGCGGGTGCTCGGCATCGGTCAGAACGCGACCGAGGACGGCCAGGTCACGGGCCTGAAGGTCAGCATGTTCGACGTCAGCGATCCGGCCGCCCCGCGCGAGACCGCCACCTGGACGCTCGACAACGCCAACTCCGACGCCGAGTACGACCACCGCGCCTTCCAGATCTCCGGCTCGACGGTGATCCTGCCGGTGACGCAGTGGGGCGACGACTGGGTCGGCGCCGTGCTGCTCGACGTGTCGGCCGGCATCACCGAGATCGGCCGGGTCACCCACCTGGCGCCCGAGTCCGCGCCGACGAGCGATTGCCTGCCACTCGGACCCGACGACGTCCCGGAGGAATCGGAGCTGTGGTGGATGGTGACCGACGGCTACGGCCACGTCCAGCTGTGCGGTGCCGACGACGTCGGGGGGTGGGGGTCGTACTACTGCGACCCGGTCCCCGTCGAGGACGTCCGGTGGTGGACCGACGACCCCGAGTCGATGGACGCCGCGCTCGAAGCGCTCGGCGCGACGGCCGGCGACCGGGTCGAGATGTGCTGGCCCGACGGCAACTGGCAGCAGCAGATCCGCCGCAGTCTGGTGGCCGACGACGTGCTCTACACCGTGTCGCGCGACGCACTCCAGGCCAACCGGATGGGCGACCTGTCGACGATCGCCCAGCTCCCGCTGCAGTGACGCCACCGGCGCCGGGCTCTGCACGGAGCCGGTGCGCCCGTGCCACGATGTGGCCATGGGCTCGGCGCTGGACGACCTGATCGAACTCCTCGACCTCGAGGCGATCGAGGTCAACATCTTCCGCGGTATCCAGCCCGACGAGGACCGTCAGCGGGTCTTCGGCGGCCAGGTGGCCGGCCAGGCGCTCGTCGCCGCGTCCCGTACCGTCGAAGAACCCGATCGCCACGTGCACTCGCTGCACGCCTACTTCCTGCGACCCGGCGACCCGGCCGTGCCGATCCTCTACACCGTCGACCGGATCCGCGACGGCCGCAGCTTCACCACCCGCCGGGTCGTCGCGATCCAGCACGGCCGGCCGATCTTCAACCTGCAGGCCAGCTTCCACCGGCCGGAGGACGGGCTCGACCACGCGCTCGCGATGCCGGCGGACGTGGCCGACCCGGACACGCTCCCCACGTATCGCGAGCGTCTCGAGCCGCACCGCGCCCGGGTCGCCGACTGGATCGACCGGCCGCGACCGATCGACACGCGCTACGTACCACCCGACCATGCGTTCGAGCCCGACCTGAAGACCCCTGGCCAGCTCGTGTGGATGCGGGCCGACGGAGCGCTGCCGGACGACCCGGTGCTGCACGCGTGCATCGTCACCTACGCCAGCGACATGACCCTGCTCGACACGTCGTTGCGCCCGGCCGGCGTGTCGTCGCTCACCCACGACCTCATGATGGCGAGCCTCGACCACGTGATGTGGTTCCACCGACCGTTCCGCGCCGACGAATGGCTGCTGTACCAGCAGGAGTCGGTGTCGGCCTCGTCGAATCGAGGGCTCGCGCGGGGCGAGATCTTCACGGCCGACGGCCACCTGGCCGTGAGCGTGATGCAGGAAGGGCTGATCCGGGTCCTGTGAACACGACCGCTGCTCCCCCCACCACCGCCCTCGTCGGCATGATCGCCGCGGTGCTCGTGCTGGCCGCGTGCTCCGAAAACGGCGACAGCGCCGACCCCGGCACCGGGGTCGAGATCGTCACCACGACGACCGCGGCGTCTCCGGCGTCGAGCGCTCCTCGATCCACCGACCCGCCGTCGACGGCGATGCCCTCGACGACGAGCGACACGACGACCGACTCGACGACGCCGGCCACGACGACGTCCGACACGACGACCGACTCGACGACGCCCGACACGACGACGCCCGCCACGACATCGACGACGGTGCCGCCGCGGGTCGGTGAGCCGTCGGTGGCCGTCGAGCTCGTCGCCGACTTCGATCGTCCGGTCGATCTGGTGGTGCGGCCGGGGGACCCGGCATTCCACATCGTGAACCAGACCGGCACCGTGGTCCGCTTCGACCCGGAGACCGGTGATCGCACGGTCACGCTCGACGTGGCCGGCCGCATCGCCGGCGGCGGCGAGCAGGGATTGCTGGGCCTCGAGTTCTCGCCGACCGGCGACCTCGCCTACGTGAACCTCACCGCCAACGGTGGCGACACCGTCATCTCCGAGTTCGCCGTCGGCGACGACGGCGTGCTCGACCCCGGCAGCGAGCGGGTGCTGCTGACCGTCGATCAGCCGTACTCGAACCACAACGCGGGCGACCTCGCGTTCGGCCCCGACGGGTTGCTCTACATCCCGCTCGGCGACGGCGGATCCGGTGGTGACCCCGAACGCCGGGCGAGCGACCCGTCGAGCCTGCTCGGCTCGCTGCTCCGGATCGACCCGACGCCGGGCGACGACCTGCCGTACACGATCCCGGACGACAATCCGTTCGCCACCGGCCCGTTCGAGGGCGTCGACGGACGGCCCGAGGTGTTCGCCTGGGGCCTGCGCAACCCGTGGAAGATCGCCTTCGACCCACCCGAGGGTCGGCTCTGGATCCCCGATGTCGGTCAGAACCGGTTCGAGGAGGTCAATCGCGTCGATCCCCTCGGCGATACCGTCGCCGGCTGGGGTGTCGACTTCGGGTGGAGCGCGTTCGAGGGCACCGAGCGGTTCAACGACGACGTCCCGGTCACCGGCGACGAGCTGCCACCCGTGTTGACCTACGAGCACGGCGCCGACGGATGCTCGGTGTCGGGCGGCGAGGTGTACCGCGGGTCGGCGATCCGCGAGCTCGCGCCGGCGTTCGTGTTCAGCGACTACTGCTCGGGCATCCTGTGGGCGTACGACCTCGACGGCGCCCGCGTGCTGACGCTCCTCGAGGGCCTCGACGGCGTCACGGCGGTGCGAGCCGGGCCCGACGGCGAGCTGTACGTGCTCCAGGCGGGCGGCGGACTGCTGCGGCTCGTGCCCGGCTGAGCGGTCAGCTGACGCGTTCGAATTCGGTGCGCCGCTCGTCGACGTCGACCGATTCGAGCCGGACGCGCACGTCGTCGCCCGGATCGACCCGGCGAGCCGTGATCCGGGTCAGCACCGCCGGATCGCTGATCTGGATCTCGACCCCCCGGTCGCTCTCGTCGACGACGACGGCGTCGAAGATCTCACCCTCACGTCCGGCCAGCACGACCGCTTCGGCGAGTTCGACGGCGGCTCGCTCGGCTCGGCCGGCACGCTGATCGCCGAGCGCCATCGCCTTCGGCAGCGTCTCGAACGCGGCGCCGATCTCGTCGGGAACGGAACGGCCGGCGGAGATCGCCAGCATGGCCTCGATGACGTAGCGGTCCTGCAGCCGCCGCAGGGGTGCGGTGGCCTGGGCGTAGGCAGCAGCGATGGCCGAGTGCCACGGTGGGCGTTCGGGATCGTAGGGCTCGTAGCCGGCGCCGCCGGCGGCCCGGCGCACGGCGAGCAGGAACGCGGAGGTCCGCGGATCGTCTCGATCGAGCGATCGTTCGAAGGCATCGAGCGGCACGTCCGTCGGCCACTCGAGCCCGAACGCGCGGGCGCTGTGGCGAAGTCGACGGTAGCGGCGCTCGTCGACGTCGGGCATCGTGCGGAACAGGCCGGTGCCGGCCTCGAGCAGTGCGTCGGCGACGGCCAGGTTCGTCGCCAACGACAGGGCGGCGTTCTGCTCCTCGGATTCGAGCCGGGGCCGGAACACGAGCGAGTACCGACCGGACGCATCACGATCGATCTCCTGTTCGGGGAACTCGACCCGTGGCGCGCCGCGCGCCGCTTCGGCGGCCTCGATCCGGCGGTGCAGCTCGTCGAAGCCGGCCGGGAGGTCGTCGGCGGTCACCGAGTCGTAGGCGAGCTTCGCACGGTTGCGGATCAGTGCCCGCTCGACCCCGTCGATCCGGCTGACACCGTCGTCGGCGACGCGCACGGTGAACACGACGGCCGGACGGTCGACGTCGGGCAGGAGGCTCGCCGCGCCCTCTGACAGGACCGGCGGGTACAGCGTCGCACGCTCGTCGGGCAAGTAGACGGTGACACCGCGCTCGAACGCCTCGCGGTCGAGCGCGTCACCGGGGCGGACGAACCACCCGACGTCGGCGATCGCATAGTGCAGGATGATGTCGTCGCCCGCCACCTCGACGTGAAACGCCTGGTCGAGGTCGACCGACGACTCGGGGTCGAGGGTGACGAAGCGTTCCGAGGTCCGGTCGCGGTGTTCGGCGCCGGGCACTCGGGCGGCCGCCTGTTCGGCTGCGACGAGCACCTCGGGCGGGAACGACGTCGGGATCTCGAACTCGGCCCGGATGCGGTCGAGTCCCGCATGCATCGCCTCCTGCACCGCCGACCGCACCCGCATGATGACGCACCCTACAAACCAGAACTCCCTGTCCCCCGCCGCGACCCGTCGCGACCCGCCGCGCGCACCGACGGGGCCTCTGGCTTCCTGAGCCGGGATCGGATCGTCCGAGTGCAAGGCGGCACGAGCCCTCTCGACCTGGCGGTCGAGAGCGGCGAGGGCCAACGCAGCAATCGGGCGATCCGGCCTGGCTCAGCGGAACGCAGCAATCGGGCGATCCGGCCCGGCTCAGCGACGAGCGCCCATGAACATGCCCTTGAGCGCGTCGTAGTGCTCGATGACATGTCCGGCGCCGAGCACGACCGCTTCGAGGGGCACGTTCGACATGCGCACCGGCACCTCGGTCTCGCGCTCGATGCGAGCGGCGAGACCGCGCAGCAGGCCGCCGCCGCCGACGAGGTACATGCCGCGCACGAGGAAGTCCTGCGACAGCTCGGGCGGTGCCTTCGACAGGCACCGCACGACCGACGCGACGATCGACGACACGACGTCCTCGATGGCGTACCGGATCTCCTCCGGCGTCAGGATGACGGTCTTCGGGAGGCCCGTCATCAGGTCGCGACCACGCACCTCGGCCTGCGATTCCTGCGGGGTCGGGTCGGCCGACCCGATCGCCATCTTGATCTCCTCGGCGGTGCGTTCACCGACGGCGATGCCGTGCTCGCGGCGGATGTAGTTCTGGATGGCGGCGTCGATGTCGAACGACCCGACGCGCACCGCCTCGAGCGCCACGATGCCGCCGAGACTGATGACGGCGGTCTCGCTCGTGCCGCCACCGATGTCGATGACCATGTTGCCGACGGGTTCGTCGATCGGCAGATCGGCACCGATCGCCGCCGCCATCGGCTGTTCGATCAGGTTGGCGTCCGCGGCACCGGCACGCCGGGCGGCATCGGTGACGGCGCGCCGCTCGACCTCGGTGATCGCCGACGGGACGCAGATCACGACCTTCGGACGGGTGAAGCGGCTGACCCCGACGCGCTGCAGCAACAGCCGGATCATCCGCTCGGTGATCTCGAAGTCGGTGATCGCGCCGCCGCGCAACGGTCGCACCGCGACGATGTACCCCGGCGTTCGGCCGATCATCTGCCAGGCCTCGCGGCCGGTCGCGAGCACCTCGCCGGTCTGGCGGTTGAGGGCGATGACGGACGGCTCGTTGAGCACGATGCCGCGGCCCTTCATGTAGACGAGCGTGTTCGCCGTCCCGAGGTCGATGGCGAGGTCACGCGCCATCGGGGTCGTCCTGCGCGTCGTGCGTCTCGTCGACGGTGTCGTCCGCGTCGGTCTGCTTCTGGACCTGGTCGATCACTGGTCGCCTCGCTTCGGGTGAGAGCGCGTCGATCTGGCGGCGGAACGAGTCGACACCGTCGTTCACCCGGCGTTGCCGGGCGTTCAGCACGAGCGCCCCGATCACCACGATGACGGTGACGGCCGCGACGATGATCCAGATCATCGTCCGCCCTCAGCCACCGCGGGGACGTCGGTCACGTCGACGAGCTCCGACGCGTTCGTCCCCCAGTCGGAACCGTCCGGCCACACCTCGCGCTTCCAGACCGGGACGGAGACCTTGAGGGCGTCGATGGTGAAGCGACCGGCGACGAACGCCTGGTCGCGGTGCGGGGCCGACACGGCGCACACGACCGAGCTGTCGCCCAACTCGAGGCGCCCGACCCGGTGCACGATCGCGATCCGCCCGGTCTCGGGCCACCGCGAGCGCGTCTCGGCGGCGATCTCGGCGAGCTTCGGCACGACCATCTCGTCGTACGCCTCGTACTCGAGGTACTGCACGTCGGTGCGGCCCTCGGCGTGGTCGCGCACCGTGCCACTGAACAGCACGACCGCCCCGCAGTCGGGCCGCACGCACCACTCGTAGATGGCACCGATCGGCAGCGGGGCGTCGGTCAAGCCGAGCCAGTCGTCGCCCGTATCCGGTGGCAGCACAGGGGGCATCGTAGTCGTCGGGCCGCGGTGCGCGACGTCCCCTGGTGTTGCGCCTTCACTACGATCTCTCTTTCGTGGACCAAGCGCCTCTCCCTCCGCACGAGCGAACGTGGCGACACCCGTCCGAGCTCGCGGCCGAGGAGCGTTCGGTGTTGCAGGCCGAGGTCGCCGCGCCGTCGACGCGAACGTTCGCGTTCGTCACCGGTTCCGCCGGTCTCCTGGCCATCGCCCTGCTGATGCTCATGATGGCGCCGGGGCGAGGCGGACAGCCGCTGGTGGTCAGTGCGACGACGTCACCGTCGGACACCCTCTCGGCGACGACGGGCTCGACGACCCGCATCGAGGAGGTGCGCGGATTCGGCCGCACCGCGTTCACGCCGAACCGTGCGCTCGCCACCCCGATCGGCCGTGGCGATCACGCGATCGTGCTCGGCGCGGCCCTGCCCGACCCGCTCGCCGCCGAGGTCGACGTCGAGCTGCCCTCGGGCCAGGAGACGGCGGCCACCGTCGTCGCCCACAGCGGGGATGTCGTCATCGTCGCACTCGCCGTGCCCGAACCGGGGCCCAGCGTCGCCGATCGCCGCCCGCACGACCGCGAGATCGTGACCGTGATGGCCTCACCGCCGATCACCGTGGCCTTCGCCGACGTCCACGAGCTCGAGGTCGCCGACGGCACCGCGGTCCTCGACAGCGACGGCCAGCTCGTGGCGCTGTGCGACGACGTCCTCGACCGTGCCGGTGTGCGGCTCGTCGACGTCAGCCCGGACGTCGCGCTCGCCCCGGGCATCGACGACGGATCCGACTCGCGCCCGCCCGCCGACGCGAACGCCGACGACGAGGTCAGCCCGGACGACGAGGTCAGCCCGGATGACGTCGGTGCAGACGGGGCGGGTTCGGACGAGGTCAGCCCGGACGGCGCAGCCACCACCGTCGCGCCGTGATCGCCCCCGCAGTGACCGCAGCGCCGATCAGCACCACGAGACCGCCGAGCGCCAACTCCTGACGCCGTTTCGGCGTCACCATCGTCCACCACTTCGCCTCGGTCCCCTCGACGAAGGCCTGCTCGTTCGTCACCGTCGGCGCCCACCCCTCGCCCCGCAGCTTGTCGTTCGCGATCACCCAGGTGGTCCGGGTGTAGGGACGGAGGCCGGGCGGGATCGGGCCGCGCTGGAACCGCCACCGCAACGAGCTCACGACGTCGGCCAGCCGGCCGGGCAGCGGTACGCGGAAGCGCTGCCCCGACAGCGCCCGCACCCGGTCGCCGGGCACGCTGCCGTCCGGCGCCACGTTGTAGACCCCGTCGAGGCGACGCTCGACGGCGAGGGCGACCGCGCTCGCCACGTCGTCGTGGTGCACGAACTGGGCGTCGGGGTCGGCCTCGCCGAACACCAACCCGAATCCGGCCGTGAGTGCCCGGGCGAGTGACGACGTGCCCTCGGCGGCGATCGGGATCGCCGGGCGCAGGGTCGCGACGCGACGACCCGGTTGGGCGGCCCGCCACGACTCGACCGCCTCTTCGGCCGACGCCAGTTGGCGTGCGTACACGAAGCTCGGGTTCGGGCGCAGCACCGCGGCCTCGGTCAGGGGCACCGGGTTGTTGGCCAGGGCCCCGTACACCATCGCCGACGACAGCACGACCACATGGTCGGCGCCGGTGGTCGCGACGTCGGCGAGCAGGCCGGCCGTCGCCGCGGTCACGCTCTCGCCGCGCCGCCCCAGCGCGTCGTGATCGCCGATCCCGACGTCGACGATCGTGTCGAAGCAGCCGTCCGGTGCCGTCTCGCCGTCGGCCGGCGAGACGTCGGCCACGGTGACCGAGACGTCGTCGAGCGCACGAACGGCGTCGGCGACGCAGCGGCCGAGCGCACCGCGAGCGCCTCGCACGTACACACGACGCTCGGCCATGACCGCGACGCTATCCGCAATCGGCGGCCGGGGCCGTAGCCTCGACACATGGCTGATGACGCGACGCCCGACGAGCCAGATCCGGACGACGCCTTCAATCCGTTCGCCGCGTTCCCCATGTTCGGCGACATCGCGAAGGCGCTGCAGGGCCAAGGCCCGCTCAACTGGGACGCCGCGCGCCAGTTCGCACTCCTCGGCGCGACGCAGGGCGAGCCCGAGCACAACGTCGACCCGGCCGACCGGATCGCCTTCGGCGACCTCGCCCGTATCGCCGGCATGCACGTCAACGACCTGACGGGCAGCGAGACGACGTTCCCCGAGCCGCGCATCGTGACCCGCAGCGAGTGGGCCGCCGAGACATTGACGGCGTACCGGCCGCTGTTCACCGATCTCGCCACGTCCCTCGGCCAGCAACCGGGCACCGACCCCGACCCGGTGGCCGATCCGATGATGCAGATGATGGCCGGCCTCAGCCAGATGATGGGCCCCGCGATGATGGGCATGTCGGTCGGCTCGATGGTCGGCGCGCTCTCACAACGCGTGTTCGGCCAGCACGACCTGCCGATCCCACGCGAGCGCCAGGAGATCGTCCTCATCGCCCGCAACATCAACGCGTTCGCGGCCGAGTGGGAGATCCCGAGCGACGAGATGCGGCTCTGGGTGCTCGCCCACGAGCTGTCCGGCCACCAGGTGCTCTCGATCGACGACCTGCGCCAGGGCTTGGCCGATCTCGTGCGCCAGTACGCGGGCGGCTTCCGGCCCGACCCGTCCGCCCTCGCCGACTCGCTCGGTGGGCTCGGCGGGATCGATCCGCTCTCGGCCGACGACGACAATCCGCTCGAGGCGATCCAGCAGGCGTTCTCCGATCCCGCGGTGTTGCTCGGCGCCGTCCAGTCCGACGAGCAGCGGGCACTGCAGCCGCGGCTCGATGCCGCGGTGGCCGCGGTGGTCGGCTACACCGACTGGGTCGTCGACGGCGTGGCGGCCCGGCTGATCGGGGGCGAGGCACTGCGGGTCGCCGAGGCGGTGCGTCGCCAGCGCGCTGCGGCGACGCCCGACGACGTCTTCGTCGAGAAGCTGCTCGGCATCCGCGTCGGCGAGGACCAGGTCCGGCGCGGCAAGGAATGGGTCCAGGGCGTCGTCGACCGCGTCGGTGAGACCGGCCTCACCTCGCTGCTGCAGACACCGGACAGCCTGCCGACGCCCAACGAGCTCGACGCCCCCGGCCTCTGGATCGCCCGCCTCGAGGGCTGACCCGCCGGGTCACGCCCTGCGCCGCCGGCGCACGGTCGTCTCGATGAGCACGGCACCGAGTGCCAGCCAAGACGCGACGGCGACCGTCGCCTCGATGGGCCCGAGGTCGACGAACAGCGACAGGCCGCGCAGCCCCCACAGCGCCCAGAACACACCCCACAGCACACCCCGCCACCGCTCCGCCCGAGCGAGCTCACCGTCCACGCGATCAGCGTAACGACCCCCATCACGACACGGTTCGTGCACGCCTCGGCGGGACCCGCCCCACCGACGAGCCCACCCTCCAAGTCGCGATGATCAGCTTGCTGAGCGGTGATCGGTTCGTTCGAGCGCAAGGCGCGGGAACGCCCGAGTTGCCTCGGGGCAACGAGCGGCTGACCGCAACGCAGCGATCGGGCGAACCGGCGCCGCTCAGCGTCGTGATTCGACGGTGTCGGTGAGCCGCTGGAACACGTTGTCCGGATGGCCCACACCGTTCACGACCGCCAGCGCACCACGCGAGCTGTAGTACTCGATCAGCGGCGCCGTCTGGCTCTCGTACAGGTCGAGGCGGCGGTTGACGGCCTCGGGCGTGTCGTCCGCGCGCTGCTGCACGTCGCCGCCGCACACGTCACAGATCCACGGGGACGGCTCCTGGCCGTCGGCGGTGTAGTTGGTGCCGCAGTCACGGCACACCCGCCGCGACGAGATCCGCTCGAGGACGATCTCGCGGGGGACGTCGAGGTCGATGACGACGTTGATCGGCTTGGGGGCCGTGATCTCGTCGAGGGCCTCGGCCTGCGCGACCGTGCGCGGGAACCCGTCGAGGATGTACCCCCGGCTGTCGGCGTCCGGCTTGGCCAGACGTTCCTCGACGAGGCCGATCATGATGTCGTCGCCGACGAGCCCGCCGGCATCCATGATCTTCTTCGCCTCGACGCCGAGCGGCGTGCCCTCGCGGGCCGCGGCGCGGAGCATGTCGCCCGTCGAGATGTGCGGCACGACGTAGTGCCGGGACAGCCGCACGCATTGCGTGCCCTTGCCGGCGCCCTGACGGCCGAGAATGATGAGCCGAGCCCCCGGGATCAACGGACCCAGCCTCAGTTCCTCGAAGCGTGAGTCCGCGCGCGGCCGACGGCGACCGCCAGGGAGCACGGCCGCAGTGCCGGAGCGGTCGACGTGAGGGCCAGCGAACGGAGCCCGGTCCCGACCGTCATTTCAGGAAGCCCTCGTAGTTGCGCAACATGAGCTGGCTGTCGATCTGACGCATCAACTCGAGCGCCACACCGACCGCGATCAGGATGCTCGTCCCGGCGAAGGCGAACGTGCTCACGTCGGCCGCCCACAGGATGATGTAGGGCAGGATCGCGATGAGCGCGATGAAGACGGCGCCGGGCAGGGTGATGCGGTTGACGGCCTTGGCGAGGTACGCCTCGGTCTGCGGGCCGGGTCGCACGCCCGGGATGAAGCCGCCCTGACGGCGGATCTGGTCGGCCTGGCGGACCGGATCGAACGCGATCGAGTTGTAGAAGTAGGCGAACGCGATGATCAGCAGGGCGAAGATCGTCACGTAGACGACGTTCTGGCTGTTCAGGATGTACCGATCGATGGTCTCCTGGATCGTCCGGCGGGTGCTGTCCCACCAGCCGTCGCCGGTCGGGTTGCCGAAGAAGCTGGCGAAGATCGCCGGCAGCAGCAGGATCGAGCTGGCGAAGATGATCGGGATG
>JAUHYJ010000582.1 GCA_030425785.1 Acidimicrobiia bacterium
CTCCGCGATCGGGAACGCCGCGAAGCCACCATCGGCGGCCCGCGCGACGACCGCCGACACCTCGGTCTGCAACCGCAACGCCTGTTCGAGCACGCACGGCACGCCGCCGAGGAGGGTCCATGCCGCCCGCATCTCGGAGGCGTCGGCCACGAGCCGCTGGCCCTTGCCGTCGTAACCGAGACGCGCGGTCTTCAGGATCGCCGGGTACCCGAGCTCGGGATCCGCGCCGTCGGCGTCGACCACCGCGTACGGACCGACCGGGAACCCGGCGTCGACCAGGAAGGCCTTCTCGGCGACCCGGTCCTGGGCGACCGCGACGGCCCGCGGGTTGGGCGCCACCAGCGTCCTGCGGGCCAGCGCCTCGAGCGCGTGCGCGGGCGGGTTCTCGAACTCCGTCGTGACGACGGCGCACGCGTCGCCGAGCTCGGCGAGTGCGTCGGCGTCGTCGTACGCCGCCGCCAGGTGCACGTCGGCGATGGCCCCGGCCGGTGCGTGCGGATCGGGCTCGAGCACCATCGTCCGATAGCCCATCGTGCGGGCGGCCATGAGCGCGTACCGGCCGAGCTGCCCGCCCCCGAGCAGGCCGATGGTGGCCGGTGGTGCGATCGGTCGAGCCACGTCAGTCGGGCGGCAGCGTCGACGAGGCGGCCTGTTCGCGGCGTTCGGCGCGATACGTCGTCAGCGCGTCGGCGAGGGCGGGATCGTCGGCGGCGAGCATGGCGACGGCGAACAGGGCGGCGTTCGTGGCGCCCGCCTCACCGATCGCGAAGGTGGCGGTCGGGATGCCGGCGGGCATCTGCACGATCGACAGCAGGGAGTCCTGTCCGGCCAGGTGACGCGACGGCGCCGGCACCCCCAGTACCGGCACGATCGTCTTCGCACTGAGCATCCCCGGCAGATGGGCGGCGCCGCCGGCCCCGGCGATGATCGCCCGGAGCCCCCGACCGGCCGCGGCCTCGGCATAGGCGAACATCTCGTCGGGCATCCGGTGCGCCGAGACCACCCGGGCCTCGTGAGCGACGTCGAACCGTTCGAGGATCTCGACCGCCTTCGACATCGTCGGCCAGTCGCTGTTCGAGCCCATCACGACGCCGACGACGGGCGATCGCTCGTCGTCCGTCCGCGCACCGTCGGGCATCAGAGGTTCCGCGCGAACTGCTTGTCGGGGCGGACCCTGACGATGACCCGCTCGCTCTCGATCTGGCCCGGGTAGTCCTGACCCATGTAGCGCTGCGCGAGCGCGTCGATGTGGGCGCGTGCCTCGTCACCGGTGACCGTCTCGACGACGGTGCCGCGCACCTCGGCGAACGCATACGGGTTCTCGGCGTCCCAGATCATCACCGTGACCCGGGGATCGGCCTGCACGGCGCGGTACTTCGCCCGGTGCACCTCGGTGTTGAACAGGACATGATCGTCGTCGGCATCGACCCACATGACGTTGGTGGCGATGTCACCCGACGGCAGGTGGACCGACACCGTGCCGAAGTTCTTCCCGGTCGACGCGAGTGACTTGATGGCGGGTTCGAGCATGCCAGCACCTTATGCGACGGGCGGTGCCGCCCGGGAGTGTCGGATACCCTCCGTCGGGTGCAACAGATCAACGTGCTCGGCACCGAACTGCAGCCCTGCTCGTACGACCCGATGACGGGCTACTACCGCACCGGCTGCTGCGAGCAGCGTGGGGACGACCCGGGGATGCACGTCGTGTGTTGCCGCGTCACCGACGACTTCCTCGACTTCTCGGCCTCTCAGGGCAACGACCTCACGACGCCGATGCCCCAGTACGGGTTCGCCGGCCTCACCGACGGCGATCAGTGGTGCGTGTGCGCCCCGCGTTGGGCCGAGGCGCTCGAAGCCGGCCACGCCTGCCCGGTCGTCCTCGAGGCGACCCACGTGAGCGCGCTCGAGTACGTCGACCTCGACGACCTGCGCGCCCACGCCGTCGGCGCGAACTGACGGCCGCTTCAGCCGCAGGGGATCGAGATCGACATCGTCACGGTCTCGTCGACCGACGGGTCCGCATCCGACGTGTGGGTCCCCTCGCCCGACCACGCGACCCCGTCGGCGCTCGCGTCGACCGCAGCGCCGCTCACCACGCCCACGTAGCGATCGTCACCGGTGTCGACGACCGCGGTACCGATCCACCCGTCGCCGTCGACGCGTCCGTCGATCGACACCTCGACCGTGTCGGGGAAGACCCCGCCCGCCACCCGGTACTCGAATCGGTCGTCGCCGAAGAAGCAGTCGAACCGCTGGCTCTCGCCGATCGGCAGGCTGATCGGCCCGTCGCCGACGTCGGCGACGGCACGGAACTCGCCACTCCCGCAATCGACGACGATCGCGCCGAGACGGTCGGCGACGTCGACCTGCCCGAACTCCTGGCGGGGCACGAGCGGCCCTCGATAGGTGACGACGCTGCCGTCGACGGCGATCTCGGCCCGGTCGACATAGATGTCGGTGTGTTCGACGTCGGGGTGTTCGAAGGCGCCGGTGCCGAACCAGCCGCCGTCGGCCGGCTCGGCTCGCATCGAGAAGCGCCCATTGGTCATCCCGTCGACGCTGACGCCGCTCATCTCGATCTCGACGAGTTCGGGCGTCGCGGTGCATCGGTACCCGGCCGACCCGATGGCGTCGAACTCGACCGTCACCCCGTCCACCACGACGATCGCGGACCGCGGCGCCGGGGTCGCCGGTACGTCGACCCCGCTGACGTCGACCGGATCGGCCGTCAGCGCGAACGCCCCGTCGTCGCCGGAGTCGCTCTCGGAACCACCGCTCGACCCATCGTCGTCAGCGGCCGGGACGTCGGCGTCCGCCGCGGGATCGGCGGTGGCATCGTCGTCATCTCCGCCGCACGAGGCCAGCACGAGAGCGGCGGCGAGCAGGGTCAGGGAACGTGGTCGCATGCCCC
>JAUHYJ010000019.1 GCA_030425785.1 Acidimicrobiia bacterium
CGCGCAACAACAGCTCGCCGACCTGCTCACCGACACCGAGCCGAAGACACGCACCGACGACGAGCTGCTCGAGGACATCGCCCGCATCTTGAAGTTCGACGTCGAGGCGTTGAAGGGCAAGAGCCGCCAGCGGCCCCTCGTGACCGCACGCCAGATCGCGATGTACGTCTTCCGCGAGCAGACCGATCTCAGCTACCCGTCGATCGCCCGGCTGTTCGGTGGGCGCGACCACACCACGGTCATCCACGCGGTCGAGAAGATCCAACGTCAGATGGGTGAACGCCAGGCGATTTACGAGCAGGTCACCGACGTGCTCCAGAAGCTGAAGCTGGCACCGCAATGATGACCGTGATCACGACGTGCGTCTTCCGTTCGTGTCGACCGACTGCCTTCCCACAGGCAGTACTGAACGCGAGGTGGACAACGCGTGTCATCCCGGTGGACAACGCGCCGTCGTCCACCGAACTACATCGCCGTGATCCGCGCGGTGGGGACGCGCGTGGACAAACGCGCGCGGCCGCGCGTTGCCTCTACGCTGGGGCGATCATCGGTTGTCCACAATCCACAGCACCTACTACTGCTGTTAATTCGATACATCACCATGTGGGGAGAAGGGTCGCACTGTGAAGTTCCGTTGCGAGCGTGAAATCCTGGCCGACGCACTGACCACCGCCGGTCGTGCCGCCACCAGCCGAACGGGGACGTTGCCGGTGTTGTCCGGCGTGCGACTCGACGTGGCCGACGGTGAGCTCACCGTCACGGGCACCGACCTCGAGCTGACGATCCGGCTGTCCGTCCCGGTCCACAGCGACCAGGACGGTTCCGCGGTCGTGCCGGCCCGCCTCGTCGGCGACATCGTCAAGGCGCTGCCGGCCGGCGCCGTCGAGGTCAGCCTCGGCACCGACGAGATGGCGATCAGCGCCGGGCGGTCCCAGTTCTCCGTGCGTCCGCTCTCGTTGTCGGACTACCCGGCCCAGGCCGAGCCCGACGCCGAGCCGGTGACCCTCGCCGCGAGTGAGGTGTCCGACGCCCTGCGCCAGGTGGTGCGGGCGGCGTCGACCGACGACGCGAGGGCCGTCCTCACCGGCGTGCTCATCGCCGCCGAGGACGACGGTCTGAAGATGGTCGCCACCGACTCGTACCGCCTGGCGGTGCGCGATCTGCCCCAGTCGTCGATGTTGGCCAGCGGCCAGAAGGTGCTCGTGCCGGGCCGTGCGCTGGCCGAGCTGCAGCGGATCCTGTCCGACGATGACGAGCTCGTGGTCCGGCTGGGTGCTCGCGAGGCGGTGTTCGAGGCGGGTGGTACTCGACTGACGACCCGTCTCATCGAGGGCGAGTACCCGAACTATCGCAACCTGTTGCCGTCGTCGTACCCGAACCTGCTGACCGTCGGCCGTGACGCCCTGCTCGAGGCGTTGCGCCGGGTGAAGATCCTGGCCCAGGACTCGACCCCGGTCCGGTTGACGCTCGGTGGTGACACCTTGCAGCTCACGGCCATCACCCAGGACGTCGGCAACGCCCACGAGGAGATCGACGCCGGCTACGACGGTGCCGAGATGACGGTGGCGTTCAACCCGGACTACCTGGCGTCGGGCATCGACGCGGTCGAGGGCGACGAGGTCACGCTCGCCACGATGGACCCGATGAAGCCGGCGGTGCTCCGCGGCGTGGGCCACGACGAGTATCTCTATCTCCTCATGCCCGTTCGCGTTCCGTAGCGGCGCCGGTTCCGCCGCTCGCGGCGTTCCGACTCGGCGGTCTCGATCCCAGGATCGAGAGGGCTCGTCGCGCTTTGCGAGCGACGAAACCGATCACCGCTTCGTTCTCCGATGATCGCGGCCGCTCACGCGCCCGATCGGTGCGGCGGGAGCACGGCGTGCGTTCCGGCGCGAGGTGGGGATCGGGTACGTCCGGTGTGCTCTGGTCAGTCGTCGGCGAGGGCGTCGAGCCAGTCGGTCCAGGTGAACTTCCAGCGTTCGAGCGCCTCGACGTCGGGGAGGCGCTCGTGCGAGACGGTGATCGTGGTGCGTCCATCGTCTCTCGGGCTGATCGTGAACAGCGCCGACCCTTCCTCGAACGCGACGCGGAGCACCTTCGTCGTCGGCTTCGACCGCAGCTCGGTCGTGTGACCGGGGAAGAGGTCGGCACGACCGCTCTCGTCGAGGAGTGCTGCCCGCAGTTCGCGGGCGTCCACCGGCACGGTCTTCGACTTCTGCGCGGTGAACGTCCCGTCCGACATCTGGTTCGGAACCCGGCGCCCCGTGATCCGCTCCCAGCCGACGGTGATCGCCTGTGCCCACCAGTGCGTGACGTCGTGGTGCTCGTGGACCCAGGCGGCGACGGCGGTGTGGCCGTCGTCGTGGCCGGGCCACGCCTCGATGCGGTCGCACCACGCGTCCCAGCCGATGCCGGTCGCAGCGACGATGCGATCGTCGGCCAGCTCCGGTTCCGACACCCAGGTGCGTGGCTGGTCGTGCGCCTGCGCGATCAGCACGCGTCGGGCGGCCGCGTAGCGTTCGCCGGTCGTCGCCATGCGGGCTCGTACCCGCTGCTTGAACGATGCCTGTCGGGTCATCTCGTTGCTTTCCGTACCCTCGTGCGCGCGAGCGGCGACCCACGCTCGTCGGTCACGGCCGGGCACTGGATGATCCGATGTCGGTCGTTCGTGTCGAGTACTCGAGGTTCCCTTTGCCTGCTCGGAACCGATGGCGTGGGCATCGGATGCAGGTGTGGCGTGACACGCCGCCGCCTCGCACGGTACCACCGGTCAGATCATGCCGCCGACGACACTCAGCAGGGCGATCAGCACGAACGGCAACGCCAGGTGGAACAGCACCAGCCCGGCCCGTGAGCCCGCTGGGCGGGTGCGGACGATCGTGACGACGCCGGCGACCACGTAGGCGGCGCCGCCGCTCACGACGCCGGCCCCGAGGCCGAACAACGCGGCGCCGAGCCCGCACCAGCCGTCGGACGGGGCACAGCTCCCGGCACTGATGCCGTAGACGATCCTGCCGACGAGCGCACCGATCGCGATCCCGGCCACGATGCCGATCACGGCCGCCAAGCCGGCAACGGCGCCGGGCGCCGTCGAACGGTCACTGCCGTCGGCGGCGGCAGTGGCGACCGGGGCCTTGCGCGCGGTGGGTGCGGGCCACGGGGCGCCGGCGCCGGCGTGGGTGGTGGAGCTCGGGCTGCTGTGCTCGTTGGTCGGCTCGTCGTGCATCGTCCGATCGTGCGTGATCGACCCGACGTCGGCCATCGGGGCAATCCCCTACGCCCGCCTGGGTCGAATCAGGCTCGCTCGACGATGCTGAGGACGATGGTGACGACCAGCGCGGCGACACCGAGGTGGGCGACGTATGCGCCGCGACGCCGAGTGGGCTCGAGGCCGGCCCGGACCATCGCGGTGGCGACGGCCAGGTAGACCCCGATCCCCACGACGATGCCGATGCCGGCACCGACGACGGTGCCCGCCCCGAAGCCGCCGAACGCGGTGCCGAGGACGCTGCACGCGATGACCGCGCCGACCAGCGCGAGCGCGCCGACGAGCCACGACTCGACGACGACCCCGACGGCCGATCGTCGCCGGCGGCGCATCGCAGCATCCGTCGACGGCACCGGCGGTGGCAGCGGTGACGGTGGTGGGAACGCGTCGATGGGCATGTGTACCACGGCGCGTGCTGCCGGTCGGTCGCCATGTTCCACGCGCACCACCACCGTCGTAGGGTGACGGCGCCATGATCGTCGAGCGGCTGGAACTCACCGACTTCCGGAACTACGCGTCGGCGACGTTCGACCTGACGGCCGGGGTGACCGCCGTCGTCGGCAAGAACGGCCAGGGCAAGACGAACCTCGCCGAGGCGCTCGCCTACCTCGCGACGCTGTCGAGCTTCCGGGGTGCGCCGCCCGACGCGCTGATCCGAGCCGGTGCCGACACCGCCATCATCCGGGCGACCCTGCGTGAGGACGACGACCGGGAGGTGTTGATCGAAGCCGAGCTCCCGCGGGTCGGGAGGAATCGAGTCCAGGTCAACCGTCAGAAGCTGCAGCGGGTGCGCGACCTGCTCGGGGTCATGCGCGTCACGGTGTTCGCACCCGACGACCTCGTGATCGTCAAGGGCGGGCCGTCCGACCGGCGGCGCTTCCTCGACGACGCGCTCGTCGCGCTCCGAACCAGCTACGACGCCACCCGGCTCGAGCTCGACCGGTGCGTGCGGCAACGGAACACCCTGCTCAAGCAGGCCGGCGGCAAGCTCACCGACGAGGTCGCAATCACCCTCGACGTGTGGGACGCACGCCTGGCCGAGGTCGGCGAGCAGCTCGGGTACGCCCGCGCCACGCTCGTCGCACGCTGTCAGCCGATGGTGACCGACGCGTACGAGCAGCTCGCCGGCACGGCCGCCCCGGTCGAACTCGTCTACGAACCCGAGTGGCGTGCGATGGGCTTGACGAACGCGCTCGCTGCGGCTCGCGAGACCGACGTTCGGCGCGGCGTGTCGACCGTCGGGCCGCACCGCGACGAGTTGCAGCTCGGCCTGAACGGCCTCCCGGCGCGCACCCACGCGAGCCAGGGCGAGCAGCGCACGCTCGCGCTCGCACTGCGGCTCGCCGCGCACCGGCTGGTCGCCGAGCGGACCGAGACGACGCCGGTGCTCGTGCTCGACGACGTGCTGTCCGAACTCGATCCCGATCGTGCGACGGCCCTGCTCGCGAACTTGCCGACGGGCCAGGTCGTGATCACGACCGCGTCGCCGCTGCCGCCGGCCGCCGAGCCGGAGCGCATCATCCGGATCACAGCCGGTACCGTCGTGGTCGAGCCGTCATGAACGATCCGATCCCGATCTCCGATTCGCTCGACGGAGTGGTCCGCTCCCTGCGCGGGCCGAGCCGTCACGCGGTCGGCGGGGTGTTCGGCAAGTGGCGTGACGCGGTCGGGGAGCAGGTCGCCGAGCACGTCCGCCCCCTCAAGCTCGACGAGCGCGTGCTCGTCGTCGAGGTCGACGACCCGGCCTGGGCGACCCAGGTGAAGTTCCTCTCGTCGACGATCATCGACAAGCTGCTCACGGTCGCGGGCGTCGAGATCGAACGCATCGAGGTGCGCGTCGACCGCCGCAACGCCCGCGGCGCCAAGTACACCTGACGTTCGTCGACCCGTCGGCGTCGCCACGCACACGTGACCGTCGCGGTCCCGGCCGCGCCTGGGTCGGATGTCGATCAGTCGGCGGGCTGCTCGGTCGAGGTGTCGCCGGCCTCGTCCAGGGCGTTGCTCAGCCACCGGAACAGGGGCGGTCCGACGGCGACGGCGAACACGATGGCGCCGACGGCGACCCCGATCTTGATCTTGCGAGCCTTTGCCTTCTTCGCGGCGCGGATCTCGGCGGCCTTGCGCGAGGCCTCCGACGGCGACTTCTTGGCACCCATGAGGTGCGCCATCGGGTGCTCGGGCGTCGATGCGTCCGGCGACTCGGTGTCGCCATCGGCGGCGGGTGGTCGGCGATCGTGCGCCGCATCGTGCGCCGGCGCCCCGGTCGGCTCGGCCGAGGCCGGCGCCGCGGTCGGCAGCGACGGCAGGCTCGGCAGGTCGAGCCTGCCGTCGGGTGTCGTGGGTGTCGCTGCGACCTCTGGCTGGGGTGGCGCGGGTGGTGCGGCGGCGGCGGCGCTCGGCAGGCTCGGCAGGTCGAGCCCGTCGGGTGTCGGCGTGTGCGGCGGTGCGGGTGGTGCGGCGGCGCTCGACAGGCTCGGCAACGACGGGAGCTCGGCGTCGTCGCCGATCGCCACCCGTGGCGTCTCGGCGGGTGTCGGCGCGACGAAGGCGCCCGAGCCGAGGCGCGGCATCTCGCCGTCGAGCGAGAGCGGGGGAGGTGCGATCGGCGCCGCGACCGGCTCGGGATCGGCGCTCGGCGGTGCCGGGACGCCGGTGTCGGCGAGCGTCGGCTCGGGCAGGAGCGGGGCGTCGTTCGCCGTCTGGCTCATGGTGCTCACATCGGTACCCAGCGGGCCGTTCTTGAACGAACGGGGCATGATGTCACCCATGAGCTCCGTGAAGGCGCAACTCCAGACCGACCTGACCGCCGCGATGAAGGCGCGCGACGAGGTCGCGACCTCGACGCTGCGGATGCTGCGGGCCGCGATCACGAACGCCGAGGTCGCGGGCGATGCCGCCGTCGACCTCACGGACGAGCAGGCGATCGCCGTGCTGCAGTCCGAGGCCAAGAAGCGCACCGAGTCGGCTGAGATCTACGCCGAGGCAGGCCGTGACGAACAGGCGGCCAAGGAGCGCGCCGAACTCGAGATCATCGAGCGCTACCTGCCCGCCGCCATGGGCGACGACGAGCTCGAGGCGATCGTCGACGAGGAGATCGCCGCCGCGGCGGCGAACGGTGCCGAGGGCGGCAAGGCGATGGGAATGGTGATCAAGGCGGTACGCGAGCGCGCCGGCGCGAGCGCCGACGGCGGCCGCATCGCCGCGCTCGTCAAGTCGAAGCTCTGACAGCGCTGCCAGCGTCGCGGGGTCCGGTGGTCGTGGTCAGCAGCGATCGGCGACGACGCTGATGCCGGTGATGCGTTCGTCGGCCACGAGGAAGTTGGCACCACCGTCCGACGTTCTCACGACCACCAGCTCCTCGATCGGGCCACCGGGTTCGTCCGGGCCGAGCTCGACCCGACGTACGTTCGGGCCGACGAGGTCGTCAGCCGGGTTGCCGATCCCGAGGCCGGACTCGGTGGTGAGGCCGCTTGGCGTGACGTCGGTCGGCCGATCGACGTCCGGCCTGCTCCGCTCGAACAGCAACGCATCGGGCTCGGGGCCGAGCGTCCAGTACCAGAGCGCCGTCCGTGCGCCGCGCTGCCAGAACGCGAACCACAGGTCGCCCCACGCAAGTTCCCGGTACTCGTCGTTGGTCTCGCTGCACGGGAGCATCGGGCTGCTCACGACGTCGGTCCAACCCGAGTCGTACGTCGGTGGCCCGAGCGCCGGCTCGACGGCAGCGAGCACGTCGTCGACGGAGACGCCGAGGCCCGGCGCGACCCCGAAGGCCGTGCCGCGCGAGACGTCGATCGGGGCCTCGGATGCCGCGCCGGCCGGGACGGGCTGCAGCGTGAGCGCGGCCCCGTCACCGATCACCACGAGCGAGTCGCCGGCGACGCGCACTCGGCTGGGTTCGGCCAGGACGAGCCGGACCTCGCGCCGCAGGGCATCGAAGACGGCGGCGTTCTCGGGCGTCGTGCCGAGCGAGCACAGCTCGGTGTCGATCGGCCCGTCGATGGTGAGCACGCCGTCGTCGAGCGACCAGGTCCGCGGTCGGCCGTCGCACCACGGCCCCGGGTCCAGGTCGCGCTGGACGTCCTCGCCGAACGGTTCGCGCCGGAAGCCGATGGTCGTGAGGTCCTCGAGCAACCAGACGCCGACCAGGTCGTCCTCGGTCGCCGCGGGGAGGCGGTCGACGGGGGAGAACCGCGCGAGCGGCGCGTCGGCCCGTCGAACGACGAGGCGGTCCTCGGTGACGTCGATCGTGTCGCCCGGCTCCCAGACGAACGGGTCGACGTTCGCCTGATCGCAGGCGAACGTGCCGGTGTCGATGGCGTCGGTGACCGGTGTGGCGGGCCGCACGTCGACGGTGTCGACGACGACCACGTCGCCGTTGCGGGTGACGGCGGTCGACATGTCGGTGGCGACGCACCCGTTCGCGCCGACCCAGCGCACCAGGTCGCCGTCGGCGGACGTCGACAACAGCGCTGGTCGTGCCGATGGCTCGGCGTCGAAGCGCTCGGCCATCACCCATTCCCGATCGACCAGCGCCGCCGGGACTTCTCCGGGTGGCGCGTCGTCGCCGTGGCCGTCGTCGAGCCACCCTGCCCACCACACCACGATGACCGCGACAATGGCCGCGACGACGACTGCTGCGAGGGCGAGCCGACCCCGCCCGGCGGGGACCGTCGAGCGTGTCGCGCCGGCCGCCGGCCCGGGTGGGGACACCTCGATCGGGATGTCGTGGGAGTCGGCGTCGGGCATCGCCCGCTCGACGATACCTCGCCTCCGACCGTCGGCCCGCCGCGATTCGACCGGTAGACGGGCGTGGAGTGCGCCAGGAGGGCCGAATCGGCAGCCGTGGGCGGTCGCTTGGCCGAGAATTCGTTTTCGTGGCCGTCGAGCGAAATCAGGGGCCTCATGAGCCCGGTTCTGCGACACCGCTCTGGTACAATGACAACGTTGCGATTTGCCGCCGGAACATCCGTGGATCGAACACCTGTACGAACTACGATCGATCCGCCGATCGCCCGTTCCGACAGCTCGCCGACCGACACGATTTCGAACTGAGGTACCGCGTGTCCACCGACACCACCACCACCAGCACCGACCCGAAGCCCGCCAAGCAGGGCTCCGCCGACTACGGCGCGAAGGACATCCAGGTCCTCGAGGGCCTCGACCCGGTCCGCAAGCGGCCCGGCATGTACATCGGCTCGACCGGCCTGCAGGGCCTGCACCACCTCATCTGGGAGGTCGTCGACAACTCGGTCGACGAGGCGATGGCGGGGTACTGCGACAAGATCGCGGTCACCCTGCTCGCCGACGGCGGCTGCAAGGTCGAGGACAACGGTCGTGGCATCCCGGTCGATCCGTACACGTCCGGCCAGCACAAGGGCAAGTCCGCCGCCGAGGTCGTGCTGACCGTGCTCCATGCCGGCGGCAAGTTCGGCGGCGACGGCTACAAGGTCTCGGGCGGTCTCCACGGCGTCGGCGTGTCGGTCGTGAACGCCCTGTCCGAACGGCTCACGATCGAGGTCGACCGCGACGGCACGCGCTACTTCCAGGAATACGCGAAGGGCGGGAAGCCGCAGGGGAAGATGAAGGCCGTCGGCGAGACGCCCAAGCGCGGCCGCGACACCGGCACCACGATCACCTTCTGGCCCGATCCGACGATCTTCTCGGCCGAGGGTGTCGAGTTCGTCGCCCGCACGGTGCTCGAACGGCTCCAGACGATGGCGTTCCTCAACAAGGGCCTCGAGATCGGCTTCGCCGACGAGCGGCCCGAGAAGGAGCAGCAGGTCACCTACCAGTACAAGGGCGGCCTGATCGACTTCGTCAAGCACCTCAACGCCTCGAAGGACCCCTTGTTCAGCAAGGTGTGCAGCTTCGAGGACGACGACGAGGACGGCCAGATGCTCGACATCGCCATCCAGTGGAACACCGGCTACCACGAGGGCATCCACGGCTACGCGAACGGCATCTCCACGATCGAGGGCGGCATGCACGTCGAGGGGTTCCGCACCGCCCTCACGTCGGTCGCCAACAAGTACGCCCGCGAGAAGAACCTCCTGAAGGAAAAGGACCCGAACCTCACCGGTGAAGACATCCGTGAGGGCATCACGGCGATCGTGTCGGTCAAGCTGCGCGAGCCGCAGTTCGAAGGCCAGACCAAGGCCAAGCTCGGCAACGTGCCGATGCGCTCGTTCGTGCAGAAGGTCACCTACGAGCGGATGGGCGAGTGGTTCGCCGAGAACCCGACCGAGGGCAACAAGGTCATCAAGAAGGCGCTCGCCGCCGCCCAGGCCCGCGTCGCGGCCAAGAACGCCCGGAACGCGATCCGCCGCAAGACGGCGCTGTCCGGCGCCGGCATGCCCGACAAGCTGAAGGACTGCTCGTCGAAGAACGCCGACGAGTCCGAGCTGTTCATCGTCGAGGGCGACTCGGCCGGCGGCTCGGCGGTCAACGCCCGCGACCCCCGCACCCAGGCGATCCTCCCGATCCGCGGCAAGATCCTCAACGTCGAGCGGGCCCGCATCGACAAGATGATGAAGAACAACGAGATCCAGGCGCTGATCACCGCGATCGGCGCCGGGGTCGGTGAAGAGTTCGAGGTCGACAAGGCCCGCTACCACAAGATCATCGCCCTCTGCGATGCCGACGTCGACGGCAGCCACATCCGCACCCTGTTGCTGACGTTCTTCTTCCGCCAGATGCGCGACATGGTCGAGGCCGGCTACGTCTACATCGCCCAGCCGCCGCTGTACTCGACCGAGGTCGGCAAGGAGAAGGTGTACCTCAAGGACGAGGCGGCACGCGTGGCGTTCCTCGCCGAACGCCCGAACCACAAGAAGGAGTTCCAGCGCCTGAAGGGCCTCGGCGAGATGGACTGGCAGGAGCTCAAGCTCACCACGATGGATCCCGAGACGCGCACCCTGCTCCAGGTCAACGTCGAACAGGCCGCCGAGGCCGACCAGATCATGAGCGTGCTGATGGGCGACGACGTCGAATCGCGTCGCAACTTCATCACCACCAACGCCCGCGACGTCCGCAATCTCGATTTCTGAGGGACTGACACATGTCTGACACCACACCCCCGATCGATCCGCCCGTCACCGACGACGGCGACGGCCCCGAAGACGACGGCCCGATCCAGCCGATCGCGCTCCAGGAGGAGATGGAGAACTCCTTCCTCGACTACGCGATGTCGGTCATCATGTCCCGGGCGCTGCCCGACGTGCGTGACGGCCTCAAGCCGGTGCACCGCCGGATCATCTGGGACATGGAGACCCAGGGCTTCCGCCCCGACCGGCCCTTCGTCAAGTGCGCCCGCGTGTCGGGCGACACGATGGCTCGCTTCCACCCGCACGGCGACGGCGCGATCTACGACGCACTGGTCCGCATGGCGCAGCCGTTCTCGCTGCGCCATCCGCTGATCAGCTTCCACGGCAACTACGGGTCGCCCGACTTCGGCCCGGCGGCCTCGCGCTACACCGAGTGTCGGTTGCACCCGCTCGCGATGCAGCTGCTCGCGGACATCGACGAGGACACCGTCGACATGCGGCCGAACTACGACGGCTCGACCGAGGAACCGGTCGCGCTGCCCGCCCGCTTCCCGAACCTGCTGGTCAACGGCAGCCAGGGCATCGCGGTCGGCATGGCCACCAACATCCCGCCGCACAACCTCGGCGAGACGATCGACGCGACGATCGCGATGCTCGACGACCCCGACATCACGGTCGAGGGCCTGATGGAACACGTCAAGGGTCCCGATTTCCCGACCGGGGCCTTCATCCTCGGCCGCTCCGGCATCATCGACGCGTACACCACCGGCCGCGGCAGCGTGAAGATGCGCGCCAAGGCCACCATCGAGGAGAGCAAGTCCGGCGCCTACGAGATCGTCATCTCCGAGCTGCCCTACCAGACGAGCGTCTCGTCGATCGCGGGGCGCATCCAGGAGCTCGTCGACAGCGGTGATCTCGAGGGCATTCGTGACGTCAACGACGGCTCGGCGGGCGGCGAGACCAACCTCGTCATCACGCTCAAGCGCGACGCCAACGCGAACGTCGTGATGAACAACCTCTTCAAGATGACGCAGCTCCAGTCGAGCTTCTCGATCAACATGGTGGCGCTCGTCGACGGCGTGCCCCGCACGCTCAACCTGAAGACGGCGCTCGAGGGCTACGTCCGGCACCAGATCGACGTCATCACCCGGCGCTCCGAGTTCCGACTGGCCAAGGCCCAGCGGCGTGCCCACATCCTCGAGGGTCGCATCAAGGCCCTCAACGTCATCGACGAGATCATCGCCCTCATCCGGGCGAGCGACGATGCCGCGGCCGCCAAGACCGGCCTGATGGCCGAGCCGTTCGAGTTCTCGGATCTGCAGGCCGAGGACATCTTGTCGATGCAGTTGCGTCAGCTGACGCGCCTCAGTCGGATCGATCTCGAGACCGAGCTCGACGACATCCGCGGTCAGATCGCCGAGCTCGAGGCGATCCTCGCCGACGACGTCAAGCTGCGCGGCGTCATCAAGGACGAGATGCTCGCCATCAAGGAAGAGTTCGCCACGCCTCGCGTGTGCGAGATCACCTACGACGACGGCGAGATGTCGATCGAGGACCTGGTCGACGACAAGGAGCTCGTCATCGTCATGACCGAGGCGCAGTACGTCAAGGCCGTGCCGGCCTCGTCGTTCAAGTCGCAGGGTCGCGGCGGCCGCGGCGTGTCGG
Organism: Acidimicrobiia bacterium; assembly: GCA_030425785.1. Taxonomy (GTDB): domain Bacteria; phylum Actinomycetota; class Acidimicrobiia; order Acidimicrobiales; family Ilumatobacteraceae; genus Ilumatobacter. The sequence continues at coordinate 11,974 of JAUHYJ010000019.1, forward strand.
GTGGCAAGTTGAAAGCCGACGACATCGTGCGCCACGTCATCTTCACGACCGCGCACGCGCACCTGCTGTTCTTCTCGAATCGGGGCAAGGTCTACCGACTGCGGGCGCTCGACATCCCCGAGCGCGAGCGCACCGCCAAGGGCATGCCGATCGTCAACCTGCTGCCCCTGCAGGCCGGCGAGAGCATCCAGGCGATCATCGACACCCGCGAGTTCGCCGGTGACCGCCACCTGTTCTTCGCCACCAAGAAGGGCACGGTCAAGAAGACCACCTTCGACGAGTACGACACGAGCCGCCGCGATGGGATCATCGCCATCAACCTGAAGGACGGCGACGAGCTCAAGCGCGTCATCGAGACCAGCGGCGACGACGACATCTTCATGGTGAGCAAGGGCGGCATGACCATCCGCTTCAACGAGGGCGACGTCCGTGCGATGGGACGATCGGCCGGCGGTGTGCGCGGCATGAAGCTCAAGTCGGCCGACGACGAGGTCGTCTCGTGCGACGTCGCCCGTGACGACACGGCGATCCTGATCATGACCGACGGTGGGTACGGCAAGCGCACCCAGCTCGACAAGTTCAACGTCCAGGGCCGCGGTGGCCAGGGCGTGCGCGGCATCAAGCTCACCGGCAAGAAGGGCTTCGTCGCCGCGGCGTTCATGGTCGGTCTCGACGACGAGATCGTCGCGGTGTCGTCGCACGGCATCACGATCCGGTTGGGCGTTCGCGACATCTCGTCGCAGGGCCGCGACGCCACCGGCGTGCGGATCATGAACCTCGACGACGGCGACACGATCGCATCCGTCGCTCCCATCATCGCCGACGAAGCCGTCGAGAGCTGAGCCGGTCCGGCCCGGCGGCTTCCGCCGGGCCGCCCGGTCGGTCTTCCCGGTCGTATGCGAGATCGGGGTGGGATGGGCATCGTCGTGGTGTTGGTGGGCCTGGCGGTGACGTCGGCCGCACTCGCGGCGTTGGTGCCGTGGCTCGACGGACTGGCCGATGCCGAACGGGCGCGCAACGCCGCGGACGCAGCCGCGCTCGCCGCCGTGACCGGTGGTCGCCCGGCGGCGGACGCCTTCGCCCGCCGCCACGGCGCCGCCGTCGTGGGGTTCGTCCAGCAGGGTGACACCGTCACCGTGACCGTGACCTACGACGACGCCACCGCCGTCGCACGCGCCACGAACGGTCCCTGACGCTCACCTACACTCGACACGGTGAGCAACCCCGACGACTCCTCGCGTCTGTCCGAGACGCTCGAGCGGTTGCTCGGCGGGGACGCCACCGCCTCCGACGAGCCGGGGGCGTCCGACGACGCGGCCACCTTCGAGATGCCCGAGATCGTGCCGGCCACGGCCGACCCGGCCCCTCCGGAGTCGCCGACGACCCCGATCACGCCGACGTTGCCGGCGCGCGACGACCGACCGGCCTCCACGACGGCCGCTCCGGCCGCACCCGCAGCGACGCCCTCGTCGGCAGCCTCGTCGGGCGCTGCCCCCAAGGTCGGCGCCACACCGACCGCGCCGGCGGCCGCTGCGCCGGCGCCGAGCTCGTGGGGCGACCATGTCGGGCCGGTCGCCGCGGGGCCGCAGCTCCGGGCCCCGGGTCGTCGGCCACGCGTCCGTCGCGTGACGCGCGTCCTGCGCCACATCGACCCGTGGAGCACGTTCAAGATCGCACTGTTGTTCAGCGCCGTCGCCTACGTCGTCGCGCTCACCTCGGGTGTCCTGCTCTGGCGGGTCGCCGACTCGACCGGCACCCTCGACAACATCGAGCGCTGGTTCACCCAGTTCGGCTGGGAGACCTTCGAGCTCCAGGGCGGTGAGATCTTCCGCAACGCCTGGATCATCGGCCTGTTCGGTGTCGTGTTCGCGACCGGTGGCGCGGTCTTGCTCGTCACCTTGTTCAACCTGGTCAGTGACATCGTCGGCGGGATCCGGATGACCGTCCTCGAAGAAGAGGTCGTCGAGCGCACGGCGTCGTCGCGACGCCGGTACGTCGTGCGGTCCGGCTCCGATCTGGCGGCGGCGGCGTCGCCGGCGGCGGCGTCGTGGTCGGTCGACGACACCGGCGACGATCGTCCGGCGGCCGTTGACGAACCGCCGAGCCGGCCCACGACGACGGCACCGGTGGTCGACGAGTCCGACGCCGAGTCGGGCGACGACCCGGCCGAGTCCGACGCCACGCGCTCGACCTCGTCGTCGGCGGGTGCGTCGAACGACTGGTCCGTCGACTGAGCCCGATCGCGCCCGGCGATCTCGGCCGGCGATCGCGGTGGTTCCGACCGTGCGGAAACGCTGCTCGGGGCGATAGCCTCGCGTCCCTGCCGGGGCTATAGCTCAGTCGGTTAGAGCGCCGCCCTGATAAGGCGGAGGTCGCTGGTTCGATTCCAGCTAGCCCCACCCGGTTCGCGAGGCGCCCGCCGTGGCGCCTCGTGTCGCGTCAGGCGTCACGCGGCCGCGTCGAACGCCGACGGCAGCCGATCGAGCAGCTCGATCCAGCCCTCGATCATCTCGGCGAAGAACTCGCGCTCCCAATCCGCACCGGTGCCGTAGGCGCTGCTCACGACGCGCAGGACGCAGCTCCCGCCGGACTCGGCTTCGATGAGGAACTCGGTCGCGATCGGGCTCAGTCCGGACAGATCGAGATCGGCGGTCGGCATCCCCTCGGCCGCCGGCCACGGCTCGGCGTAGGCGAACCGGCGCGCGGGGGAGTAGTCGGTGACCACGCCGTGGGACGTGAACTCGCCGAACGAGAACGCAACCTCGCCGCCGACGCGCGGGTCGAGGTCGGTCGGGGTCATCCAGCTCGAGATCCCGTCCGCGGTCGCGATCGCGCGCCAGACGTCGTCTGGTGTGGCGCGCAGCTCGTAGGTGCGTTCCATTCGATGCTCGACACGCTCGGGACGGTTGGGGTGGGTCATGACGGTTCCTCCGGTCGGGGGTAGGACGACACGATCAGCCGATGTGCCCGACCGTCGTCGTGGTGATAGCGGGACGCGAGTGCGACGACCGCGGCCTGGAGCTCGGCCGTGAACTCGGCGCGATCTGCGGGCGACGCGAACCCG
>JAUHYJ010000020.1 GCA_030425785.1 Acidimicrobiia bacterium
CACGCTCGGCGAGCCGCACGGCGAACCGGAACCCCCCGTTCCTCCCACGCGACACGGGAAGGGGGTCGGGCGGGAGGTCAGCGGAGGCGTTCGAGGACGCGGTCGGGGGTGAGCGGGAAGGTGTCGAACCAGACACCGGTCGCATCGTGGAGCGCGGCGACGACGGCGGGGGCGTACGACATCATCGGCATCTCGGCCATGCCGCGGGCTCCCCACGGGCCGCGCGGATCGGCGAGCTCGAGCACGACCGACTCCATCTCGGTCGGCAGGTCGCCGATGCCCGGGATCAGGTAGGTGCTGAGCCGGGGGTTGAGGATGCGCGCGTCGTCACCGACCCGCAACCGCTCGCTCAGGGTGTAGCCGTGCGCCTGGGCAAGCCCGCCCTCGATCTGGCCGAGCACGAGGTCGGGGTTGATCGCCCGGCCGACGTCGTGGGTGCTGACGACGCGGTCGACGACGATGTGCCCGGTGCGACGGTCGACGGTGAGCTCGACCGCCTGGGCGACGTAGCCGTAGCTGAAGTTCGGCTGGCAGATCCCGGTGTCGGGGTCGAGCATCTCGGTCGGCGGAGGCACGTACCGGAACTCGCCGATGGCGGGCCGGTCGCCGTCTCGCCACGCCTTGTCGGCCTCCTCGGCGGCCCCGAGGATCGAGTTGCCGGCCATGAACGTCAGCCGGCTCGCCGAGGCCGAGCCGGAGTCGCCGCTGGTCGACGTGTCCGAGAAGTGGGCGGTGATCGCCTCGACCGGTAGCCCGGTCGCCTCCGCCGCCATCTGGACGAATGCGGTGTGCGCTCCCTGTCCGACGTCGGCGCCTGCGTGGAACAGCTCCGCGGATGTCGGCGCACCGCCGTCCCCGTCGCCGTGGAGCACGATGCGCGCTTCGCATCGCTCGGGGAACCCGAACGAGAAGCCCACGTTCTTGTAGGCGCACGCGAAGCCTCGGCCCCGCAGCAGGTCGCCCGTCGCCGGCGCGAGGGTGGCGAACGGCGAGAACGGTTCGGCGTCGCGCAACGGCTGGTCGAACGCCGCCGCCTCGGCACACGCGTCGATCACCTGCGGCAGCGTGACCCCGGACGGCATCTCGGACTGGGTGATGCCGATCGAGCCGTCCCGCAAGGTGTTGCGGCGGCGGATCTCGACCGGGCTGATGCCGAGCGCCTCGGCGAGCCGGTTCAGCTGGGTCTCGGCGACGAACGACCCCTGCGGTCCCCCGAACCCGCGGAACGCACCGCCGGGCACGGCGTTCGTGTAGACGGCGTAGCTGTCGATGTGCGCGTTCGGCACCTCGTAGGGCCCTGCCTGGCTGAGGTGGCAGTTCCCGAGGACCTTGTTCGACGTGTAGTTGTAGGCCCCGGCGTCGAGCCAGGCCGTCGACTCGATCGCCACGATCTTCCCGTCGGCGTCGGCGCCCCACTTCGCGTGGATGCGGCCGCGGTGGCGCTTGTGGTGGCCGACGATCGATTCCTCGCGCGACCACCGCAGCCCGATCGGGCGCGTCTCGCCGAGCTCGTGGAGCCGGAACGCTGCCAGGGCCAGCACGATCTGGATCGACATGTCCTCCCGACCGCCGAAGGCGCCGCCGATCGCCGGGTAGATCACCCGGACCCGGTCGGCCGGCAGGTCGAGGGCGTGGGCGATCTGCTCCTGGTCCTCGTGCGTCCACTGGCCGGCGACCTCGACGGTGATCCGACCGTCGTCGTCGACGTACGACAGCCCGGCCTCGGGCTGCAGGTAGGCGTGCTCCTGGTAGGGCACCTCGTACGTGGCCTCGACCGTGACGACGGCCTGCGCCCACGCGCTCGACACGTCGCCCTTGCGGATCTTGTAGTGGGTGTACGCGTTGTTCGGGCCACCGGGCAGGTCGGTGTCCTCGGGGTGGAGGAGTGGCGCGCCGGGTGCGAGGGCGGCGTCGATGTCGGCGATGATCGGCAAGGGCTCCCATTCGACGTCGAGCGCGGCGGCCGCAGCGTCGGCGGCCGCCGTGTTCTCGGCGACGATCAGCGCGAGATGGTCCGCCTCCCACCGGCTGACGTCGCACGGCACGTTGCTGCGGCCGGAGTGGTCGATCGACACGAAGACCGGCTGGTCGAACTTCGTGAGCCCGTACTCGTTGACCGGCACGTCGGCGCCGGTCAGCACGGCCACGACACCCGGCAGTGCCTCGGCGGCCGCGGTGTCGAGCCGGACGAGGCGGGCGTGTGGTTGATCGGTGAACACGACCTTGGCGACGAGTGCGCCGTCGGGGATGCGGTCACCGGGATACGTCGCCGCTCCCGTCACCTTGTCGACGGCGTCGAGCCGGAGCGGGCGACCACCGACGCTCATCGCGTCACCTCGACGGCGGTCGTCGACGCGGCAGTGGCGACGGCGGCCTCGATCGCCCGGTAGCCGGTGCACCGGCACAGGTTGCCCGCCAGCCCGGCGCGGACCTCGGCGAGGGACGGGTCGGGTAGCTCGGCGAGCAGTGCGTCGCACGCCATCAGGAAGCCCGGCGTGCAGAAGCCGCACTGGACGGCGTGGTGCTCGACGAACGCCCGCTGGATCGACGCGAGCGCGCCGTCGGATGCGAGTCCCTCGACGGTGGTGACGTCGCAGTCGGCGGCCCGGGCCGCAGGCACGAGGCAGCCCATGACCGCCGCGCCGTCGAGGTGGACGGTGCACGCGCCGCACTCGCCCTCTGCGCACCCTTCCTTCACGCCGGTGCACCCGGCCTGGTCACGCAGCCAGTCGAGCAACGTGACACCGGTGGCGGCCGCAGCGGTGACGGGCGCACCGTTCACGCGCACCGTGATCGGTGTCTCGGCGTCGAGTTCGTCGATCGGGCCGCGACCGGGTGACGGTGCCGCTCGAAGCAGCGGGGTCCGCGCCGGCCAGCGAGCCGCTTGCGCGTCGGCCGCCAGCGCGGCGAGCGCCCGCTCGGTCATGGCGGCGACCTGGGCCGACCGGTAGTCGGCGGTCGCGCGCAGGTCGTCGATCGGGCTCGCGGCGTCGGCCGCGAGTGCACCGGCGGCGGCGATCACGTCCTGGTCGATCGTCCGGCCGCGCAGCAGGTCGGCCAGTCCGGGCACGCCGACGATCGTCGGCGCGACGCTGCCCAGCGCCAGCCGAGCGTCGACGACATCGTCGCCGTCGAACGTGACCGACAGGGCGAGATGCACCACCGAGATCGCCTGTGCCCGCCGCAGCCCCGACTTGACGAAGATCGAGCGCTGACCCGTCGCCGCTCGCGGCACCGTGATGCCGATCACGAGCTCGTCGTCGGCGAGCGTGGTCTCGCGGAACCCGGTGACGAACTCCTCGACCGGTTGGGTCCGTCGTCGCGTGGCCGATGCGATCTCGATCCGTGCGCCGAGTGCCGTCAGTGCCGAGATCGTGTCGTTGGCGGGGCTGGCGGTGACGACGTTGCCGACCACCGTGGCCCGATTCCGCAGCTGCGGCGAGCCGATCTCGAGGCACGCCTGGGCCAACGCCAGTGCCTCGGATCGACACGTCTCGCTGGCGACGACGTCCGCGTGGGTCGTCGTCGCGCCGAGCCGGATCGCCTCGTCGTCGGTGGTGGTCGCACCGAGACCGGGGATGCGGGACAGGTCGAGGAGTACCTCGACGCCGTCGTGGGCGCCGCGATCGAGCTCGACCACCAGGTCGGTGCCACCCGCGATCGGGCGGGCGGCGGCGCCTCGCTCGGAGCGGATCGCGAGTGCGTCGTCGAGCGTCGCCGGTGCGACGTAGCGCGGCACCCGCGTCGCCGGCCGCTGCACGTGATGCAGTTCGTTCATGTGACGACTCACGCTAGACGCGCCATCGCCGTCCCGCCCGGCGATCGCACGTCAGTTCATCGAGCCGTCATCCAGCCGCACGGAAGCCATCGGGCGCGTTCCGGAGTCCGGCATGCAGGTCGACACGTGGGTCGGAACGTGGGTCAGACTGCAGCGATGAGGTCCAGCGACTGGGTCGACGAGCTGCGACTCGCATGGTCCCTGGCCGATGCGGCCGACGCGGTCTCGGTCCCGCCGTTCCGCTCGGCCGACCTGCGGCGGTCGTTCAAGGACGACGGCACCCCGGTCGCGCAGGTCGACTTCGATGTCGAGGACGCCATGCGTCGGGTGCTCGTCGAGACCCGGCCCGGCGACCGGATCGTGGGGGAGGAGATCGGCGGGTTCGCCGGGACGACCGGCCGATGCTGGATGTTCGACGGCATCGACGGTACGCACAACTACGCGGCCGGCCGGCCCGGCTGGTGCACGGCGATCACCCTGCTCGTCGGCGACGAGCCGGTCGTCGCCGTGGTGACCGCCCCGAAGCTGGGACGTCGCTGGTGGGCGACGAACGGCGGCGGGGCGTGGTCGAGCTCGCTCGACGACCCGGCAGATGCCCAGCGGGTGCGCTGCTCCGATGTGGTCGACCTCGACGCGGCGCGCTGCTCGATCATCCCCTGGGAGGGCATGCTCGTCGGTTGGCGGAACCGGCTCGAGCCCACGTTCGGGCAGGCGTCCGACTACCGGGTGCAGAGCATCGTGCTCGACATCGTGGCTGCGGCCACGGGCGAGATCGATCTCGCGGTCATGGGGTTCGGTGAGCCCTGGGACTATGCAGGGACGACGCTGATCGTGACCGAGGCCGGCGGGGTGCACCGGGACGCCTGGGGTGGGACGAGCTTCGATCACCACAGCCAGATCTGCGGCAACCCGGCGCTCGTCGCGGCCGCCCTCGACCGGATCGCCGAGCTGCGCCCCGGCGAGCCCGATCGGGCGGTCCTCGCCCGCACCACGAGCCGCGCGATCGGGACGCCCGACGAGCAGGCCGACGATCCCTGGCGCACCTTCGGGTTGCGGCCGATGCCGTCGATGTCGGCCCGATCGCACGTGACGAACGCGCCGCCCGAGGTCCTGAACATCGTCGACGAGCGTGCGGCTCTGCTCGCCGAACCGCTGCGCGGCATCACCACCGACGGCACCGTGAGATCGGGGCTCCGCAGGCTCGACGATGCCCCCCGAGTGAGCACTGCGCCGATCACCGCTGCTGCCGCCGCCTTCCTGGTCGCGCTCACCGCGGAGCAGCGTGTGCGAGCCACGTTCCCGCTCGGCGCCACCGAGTGGCGGACGTGGATCAACGTCCACATGAACCACTTCCGGCACGGCGTGCTGCTCGAGGATCTCCCGTTGGCGACCCGACGGCTCGGTCTCGACATCGTGCGCGCCACCCTGTCGGCGCGCGGGTTCACACAGGCGCGGACGATCATGCGGATCAACGAACTGCTGGCAGAGATCTCGGGCGACCGCGAGGCCTTCGGCGAGTGGCCGTACTTCCTCTCGGTCTTCGGCACGCCCGGTGACGACGCCCCGTGGGGCTGGCAGCTCGACGGACATCACCTCTGTCTGAACGCGCTCGTGCTCGACGGCCGGATCGTGATGACGCCGGCGTTCATGGGAGCCGAACCCCGCGACATCAACCGCGGACCGCTCGGCGGCACGTTCCTGTTCGGGCCGGAGGAAGCCGCCGGGCTCGCACTCGTCCGGTCGCTCGACGCCGACCAGCGGGCTCGCACCATCATCCACCCGTCGATCGACGAGGGCGACATCTCGCCGCTGCTCCAGAACATGTTCGACGGGAGGATGCAGGCGGGCGCGTTCCGCGACAACGCGGTCATGCCGCCGCAGGGGATCGCCGGCACCGAGCTCACCGACGCCCAGCGTCGGCGCCTGGTCGATCTCGCGGCCGCCTACGTCGGTTGGCAAGCCGACGGCCATGCCGCGGTGAAGCTGTCGGAGGTCGAGCGGCACCTCGACGAGACGTGGTTCTCCTGGTACGGCGGCACCGACGACGTGCGACCGTTCTACTACCGGGTGCACAGCCCGGTGGTGCTGATCGAGTTCGACCACCACCCGGGCGTCGTGCTCGACAACGAGTCACCGACACGGCACCACGTCCACACCGTCGTCAGGACCCCGAACGGCGGCGACTACGGCGCCGACCTGCTGGCCCAGCACCACGAGCGCTACGACCACACCAACGGCACCCACACCCCCCACCACTGAACCTGTCATCCCCGGTCTGTCATCCGGGGTCAGGCACAAGTCGCAAGCCTTGCGACATGTGCCTGACCCCCGTTGACAGGTTCAGGGCAACGGGTAGTCGTCGGCGTTGAGGACCCAGCCGGGACGCTCGCTGAAGTCGATGCGGGGAGGGGCGAACACGTCGATCAGGAAGTGTCGCATGTGGTCGACCGCCTGGCTCGTGTGGACGATCGGTGGCGGGATCACGACGATGGACGGGCCCTCGCTGTGGTGGTGCTCGTCGTCCCGCCACGTCGTGAGGTCGGGCGTCCAGGGCACCCGCATGTGGTGCACGTAGTTGCCGTCCATCTGGACCGACACCTGCTCGAAGTCGTCGTGATGGTGCGGCGACATCATCGTCGGGTCACGGGGCTCGTCGTGCGGATCGAACACGTTGATCATCACCGTCGAACAGCGGAAGATCGAACCCAGTCGCCCCGGTTCGCTCGGGTGGTCGGCGAGCTCGTACGCCCTGACCCGGTGACCGTCGGGCGGGTCGGGCCACGGCTGGTAGTCGGCGACGTTGTGGTCGGCCGGGTCGTAGTCGTCGTGGTTCACACACCGCGCTGCCAGCTCGGGTTCGAGCGCGGCGGCGAAGACGCGGACGACGTTGCCGGCGCGGGTGACCTCCACGTCGGAGGCGCCAGGTGGGACGACGATCACGCTGTCGCGATCGACGGTCACGTCACCCGAGTCGTGATGCACGTCGACGCCGGCGCCGTCGAGGACGAGCAGCCCGTACTCACCGGCGGTCTCGGCCACGAGGCGGTCGCCCGGCAGTGCCTCGGTGAAGGCGACCACCATCGCTTGGCTCCGCGTCCACCACGTCGCGCCGCCTCCCGACTCGGTGACGTCGGCCGGGCCATCGTGGAGCTGTCGGTAGGTCGCGGCCCGCGGCACACCGGTCGGCGTCGCGCCGGCGGTCGACAGCGCCGATCGCGGATCGTTCGCGTCGTAGGGCATCGGTCCGGTCAGAATCCAGCGCGCCAGTCGGCGATCGCAGCGGCGATCTCCACGGGGCTGTCTTCCTGGATGAAGTGGTTGCCGGCGACCGTCACCTCGGTCTGGTTCGGCCACGTCCGGCAGAACTCACGCTGCGGCCCGGTCAGGATCGCGCCCGGGTCGGCGTTCACGAAGAGCTTGGGCACCTCGCTGCCCGACAGCCAGTCCGCGTAGGCCTGCACGATCTCGGTCACGTCGGCCGGCTCGCCCTCGATCGGGATCTGGCGCGGCCACGTCAGCGTGGGACGGCGGGCCTCGCCCGGCTCGGCGAACGGCCGGCGGTACTCGGCCATCTCGTCGGTGCCGAGCGTGCGGATGATGGACGCCGGGAGCACGGCTTCCACGAACAGGTTCTTGTCGAGCACCATCTCCTCGCCGGCGGGGGAGCGGAACGCCTGGAAGATGCCGCGGGCGGCGTCGGGCCATTCGTCCCACGTGACCGGCCGGACGATCGCCTCCATGTAGGCGATGCCCGCGACCCGGTCACGGTGACGGTTCGCCCAGTCGAAGCCGAGCGCCGAGCCCCAGTCGTGGATGACGAACGTGATCCCGTCGCCGAGTTGGAGCTGGTCGAGCAGGCCGTCGAGGTACTCGCGATGCTCGACGAAGCGATACGAGTCGGGTCCGACATCGTCGAGCTGGTCGCTGTCGCCCTGACCGATCAGATCGGGGGCGACACAGCGGTAGCGGTCGTCGAGCTCACGAATGATGTGACGCCACAGGTACGACGACGTCGGGTTGCCGTGCAGGAACACGAGCACGGGGCCGTCCCCGCCGCTGTCGTGGTAGGCCATCCGCTTCCCGTTGACGGTGGCGTACTGCTTGTCGAGCGGGCTCGCGTCCATGCCGTGACGCTAAGGGCCCCGGCCGCGTCCGGCCGTGTCGGACCACGATCTGCAGGCCGGCGGGCCCCGAGCCGGCGATCGGCGGGTCGTGTCACGTCGACCTGCTCGAACCGCGGTCCTTCGCCACGTGCTCGTGGATCGCGCGGGCCACAGCTCGCCGGCAGCCATCGCCGCCGCAGGAGCGGGGTCGTGGTCGCGGGAGGCGGCGGTGACGTCGACGAGCTAGACCTGAACTCGTCACATCTGCGACGGCGTGGTGCGGGCTGGGCGTCGTCGGCGATGAGGTCGGCGATGAGCACGCCGTCACGCCAACGAGAGGATCCGACGATGCACCCACGATCGACGACGAACGAACCAGATCAGCTCTGGGGTGCGGAGACGGCGAACGCCGTTCGGCTCGGCCCCGTCTCCGGCCGGACGATGCCCACCTCCATCATCCGGTGGCTCGCACGCGTGAAGGAGGAGGCCGCAGCGGCGCACGCGGAGCTCGGGCTGCTCGACCCCGATGTCGCCGACCGCATCCGGCGGGCGGCGCACGACGTGGCGGAGGGCCGGTACGCCGACCAGTTCCCCGTCGACGTGTTCCAGACCGGTTCGGGGACGTCGACGAACATGAACGTCAACGAGGTGATCGCCCGTCTGGCCGGCGAGGACGTCCATCCGAACGATCACGTCAACCTCGGACAGAGCTCGAACGACGTCGTGCCCACCGCCGTCCACCTCGCAGCGCTCGAGGCCGCCACACGACACCTCCTGCCCGCGCTCGAGCTGCTCGAGGCCGGGCTGGCCGAGCGTGCGGGGGCATGGTCGTCGGTCGTCAAGGCCGGACGGACGCACCTGATGGACGCACTCCCGGTCACGCTGGGCGACGAGTTCGGCGGCTACGCCGCCCAGATGCAACTCGCCGGCGAACGGATCAGCGCGACGTTGCCGCGTGTCGCCGCCGTGCCCCTCGGCGGCACGGCGGTCGGGACCGGGCTGAACGCCCACCCCGAGTTCGCGGCCCGGGTGCGTGCGGGCCTCGCGACCCGCCACGGCATCGAGCCGGTCGCACCCCGGAACCGGTTCGAAGCTCAGGCCGCTCGCGATGCGCTCGTCGAGCTGTCCGGCGCGCTCGAGGTGCTCGCCGTGTCGTTGACGAAGTTCGCGAACGACATCGTCCTGATGGCCAGCGGGCCGAGGGCGGGGTTGGCGGAACTCGAGATCCCCGAGACGCAGCACGGGTCGTCGATCATGCCGGGCAAGGTCAACCCCGTCGTGCCCGAGATCGTGTTGCAGATCGCGGCCCAGGTGATCGGCAATCACACGACGATCGCGGTCGCCGGTTCGCAGGGCAACTTCGAGCTCAACGTCCGTGTGCCCGTGATCGCCACCAACCTGCTCGACTCGCTCCACCTGCTCACGCGGGCCGCCGAGCTGCTCGTCGAGTTCGTCGCCGCACTCACCGCCAACGAGGTCGGGTGTCGCGAACGTGCCGAGCGCTCGCTCTCGTCGGCGGCCGTCCTGAACCCGCAGCTCGGGTACGACACCACGACGCAGCTGGTCCGCGATGCGATCGAGCACGGGGACACGCTCGTCGACGCCGGCCGTCGACTGGGGGTCGACGCCGAACTCGTCGCCGATGCGATCGATCCGCAGCGACTCGCCCGCGGCAACCGCGAACCGCAGGAGCGCTGACCACCGAGGTCCCTACAACCCGTCGTGCTGCCGGCCTCGCGGGCGCTGTGCACGACTGGCTGGGTCGGTCGGCGAACGACCGCTGAGCCGGCAGTACCCCCGGCAGGATTCGAACCTGCGCACACGGCTCCGGAGGCCGATGCTCTATCCCCTGAGCTACGGGGGCGGGGGCTGCGTGAGCAGCACTGGGAATCTAGCGGCTCCGTGCGAGAATCGCCCGGTGACGGCCCCACCACCCGATCGCGAGTCCGCGCGAGCCAGGCTCCTGGCCGGCTTCCCACTCGTCGACGACCACCCCGACGTGGCAGGTGTGCTGCGCGATGCCGGGCTGTTGGCGATCCTCGGTCCAGCCCTCGCCGCACCGTTCCGCGACGCCGGCGTGACCGCCGTGTGCGCCCCCGAGGCGCGCGGGCCCATCCTCGGCGCGCTGGTCGCCGCCGACCTCGGTGCGGGGCTCGTCCTGGTGCGCAAGGACGACCGCAACCATCCCGGCGCCGACCGACGCATCGAGTCCGGGCCGACGTGGCGGGGCACGACCGAGACGTTCCAGACGCGATCGTGGGACCTCGGCCCCGGCGACCGCGTGCTCGTCGTCGACGACTGGATCACGACCGGCAGCTCGATGCGGGCGGTGCGCTCGCTCGCTGCCGACGCGGGCGCCGTCTACGTCGGTGGCTCCGTGCTGGTGAACAAGGCCGACGACGCCACCCTGGACCAGCTCTCCGTCGAGTGGCTCGTGCGCTTCGACGAGCTCGTCGGGCGCTGACGCCGGTCGGGCGCCACGACGCCATCGTTCGACGCACAGCGTGCCCGGTCGGTCGGCGGGTTCACGGAGCGTGACGCGACGTGGCGGGCGTGATCGCAGGCGTCCGGATCGGTGGCACGATGGCGGTCCGTGACGACCCGACGAGCCGCCATCGGCGCGACCCTGCGCAACCCGTGGTGCCGCCGGGTCTTCGCGGCGCAGCTCGTCTCGGGGCTCGGCGACTGGGCCGGTCGGCTGGCGCTGTCGGTGCTGGTCTACGAACGGTCCGACTCGGCGCTGCTGGCCGCGCTCACGATCGCCGTCACGCTCGTGCCGTGGCTCGGACCGGGCCAGCTGCTCGCCACCTCGAGCGAGCGCTTCGGGCGGGTCCAGGTGATGCGCGCCACCGATCTCGTCCGCGGGCTGATGTTCGCCGTCATGGCGGCCGGCCCGCCGCTACCCGTGTTGCTCGTGCTCGCGTTCGTCGCCGGCCTGTGTGTTCCGCCGTTCGCCGGCGCCCGCGCGTCGGCGCTCGTCGAGATCACCGACGAGGAGACGTACCCGTCCGCCGTGGCCGTCTACGCCATGATCGCCCAGGCCGAGATGGTGCTCGGCTACGTCGTCGGTGGCGCCCTGGTCGCGACCATCGGCGCCCAGGCCGCGCTCGGCGCCAACGCGGTGACGTTCGTCGTGTCCGCGGCGGTGCTGTCGGGGTTGGCAGGCTCGCCGGCGGCTGCGCCCAACCGCGACGCCGAAGCCGGCTGGCGCGGCGTGGCTGCGGGCGTTCGGCCATGGCGGACCGACCCGGTCTGTCGTCGTGCGCTGATGCTGTTCGTCGGCGTGTCGGCGTGTTCGGTGCTGCCGGAGGCGATCGTCGTCCCGTTCGTCGACTCGGTCGGCGGCGCGCCGGGATGGGCAGGGCCGATCGCCGCCGTGGTCGCGCTCGGCGCCGCGTTCGGGACGTGGTGGATGCCGCTGGGGGGCGATCTCGATCGCGTCCTGATCGGCACCGCCTGGCGGGTCGGTGCCGCGGCGGCGGCCGCCGCTGTGATGTTCGTCGCGTGGTCGTCGCTGCCGGTGCTCGTCGTCGCCTACGCGGTGACGGGCCTCGTCGACGCCGTCACGGTGCCGACCAACCAGGTCGTGGGGCGGCGCCTGCCGCCCGAAGGCCGGGCCGCCGCGATCACGGTGGCGCTCGGGGTCCAGAACACGGCGCACGTCGTGTCGATCACCCTGGCCGGGCTCGTCGCCGACGTGACCTCGCCGCGCCTCGCGCTCGCGGCGGCGATGACGCTGGCCACGCTGGTCTGCGGGTGGTCGCTCGTCCGACCGATCCGGACGACCGTCGTCGCCGACGCCGCCGCCGTGCCGTGATATGACCCGGCGCGGGGCTACGTCGCCGACCAACGGGTGCGTTCGGGGCCGTGCTCGCCGAAGCGCATCACCATCGCCCGTTCGGGCGTGACCCGCACGAGCACGTAGTCGGGGTCGTCGGGCGTCGAGAAGAACACCGCCGGGTCGTACGGCCAGGTGCCGTCCCACATCGAGCGCTTCAGGTCGACGTCGTCGAGCAGCTCGGCGGAGCCCCACACGTAGGCCTCGGCCTCGCCCGTCCACACCAGCGCGACCGCCGGGTTCGCCAGCACGTTGGCGGTCTTCTGCGACGACCGGTTGGTGCCGATCCAGATCGCATCGTCGACGACGACCGGCGACACGACGGCGACGTGCGGGCCGCCGTCGGACGTCACCGTCGCGAGCGACGCCAACCCCGTGAGCGCCGGCGTCAGCTCGTTCCAGGTCATCGCTCGATCGTACCGGAGCGGCTCCTGCCACCTCCGTTAGCCTGACGCCGTGGCCGACCCCCTCTCGACCGTTGCCGACCTGCTCGCACCCGTGTTCGCCGACATCGCCGGCGCGCCCGCCGACCCGGTCGTGCGTCCGAGCGACCGTGCCGACGCCCAGGTCAACGGTGCCCTGCCGCTCGCCAAGCAGCTCGACGTCAACCCGCGCGAGATCGCGCAGCGCGTCGTCGACTCGGGCGTGCTCGCCGACGTGTGCAGCGAGGTCGAGATCGCCGGCCCCGGCTTCGTCAACCTCACGTTCGACGACGCGTTCCTCGCCCGTCAACTCGCTGCCGTCGCCGCCGACGAGCGGCTCGGCGTCGCGCCGGCGCCGACCGCCAAGCGGGTCGTCGTCGACTACTCGGCGCCGAACGTCGCAAAGGAGATGCACGTCGGCCACCTGAGGTCGACCGTGATCGGCGACGCACTCGTGCGCATGCACGAGTTCCTCGGGCACACCGTGCTCCGCGAGAACCACATCGGCGACTGGGGCCGACCGTTCGGCATGCTCATCGAGCACCTGCTCGACATCGGCGAGGACGTCGCAGCGGAGGGCATGCAGCAGGGTGATCTCGACGGGTTCTACAAGGCGGCGAACGCCAAGTTCAACGACGACGAGGCGTTCCAGGCGCGGGCTCGCGACCGAGTCGTCAAGCTCCAGTCGTACGACCCCGAGACCATCGAGTTGTGGCAGCGCCTCGTCGCGATGTCGAACGACTACTTCAACCGGGTGTACGGCAAGCTCGACGTGCTGTTGACCGACGACGATCTGATGGGCGAGAGCGAGTACCAGTCGCTCATGCCGACCGTGTACGACGAACTCGTCGCAGCGGATCTGGTGACCGAGAGCGACGGCGCCGAAGTCGTGTTCCCGCCGGGTTTCACGAATCGCGACAACGAACCGCTCCCGCTCATCGTCAAGTCGAGCGCGGGTGCGTTCATGTACGCGACGAGCGATCTCGCCTGCGTCTACGACCGCGTCCAGCGGCTCGGCGCCGACCTCATGTTGTACGTGGTCGGCGCGCCCCAGGCCCAGCACTTCCAGATGGTGTTCGCCGTCGCGCGGATGGCCGGCTGGCTGACCGACGAGGTCGAGGCGGTCCACGTCCCGTTCGGCAGCATCCTCGGCGACGATCGCAAGATGCTGCGCAGCCGCAGCGGTGACGCGGTCAAGCTCGTCGAATTGCTCGACGAGGCCGTCGACCGCGCCGCTGCAGCGGTCGCGGAGAAGAACCCCGACCTCGACGGCGACGCCCAGGCCGCGGTGGCTCGCACGATCGGCATCGGCGCGGTCAAGTACGCCGACCTGTCGACCGACCGCATCAAGGACTACGTCTTCGACTGGGACCGGATGCTGGCGTTCGACGGCAACACGGCGCCCTACCTGCAGTACGCCCACGCCCGTCTGTGCTCGATCTTCCGGCGCGCCGGCGTCGACCGCAACGAGGTCCGGGGCGGTGCGATGGCGCTCGACACGGCGCAGGAACGTCAGCTGGCGCAGCGCCTGTTGGCGTACCCGTCGGTGCTCGACGACACCGTTGCGACCTACTCGCCGCACAAGCTGTGTACGTACCTGTTCGACCTCGCCCAGGACATCACGGGCTTCTACGAGCACTGCCCGGTGTTGCGTGACGATGTCGACGACGACACTCGCGCGAGCCGTCTGGTGCTGTGCGACGTGTCGGCGAGCACGCTCGAGCACGCCCTCGGCCTGCTCGGCATCGCGGCCCCGTCCGAGATGTAGCGGCCCGCGGCCGCGTCGGCCGGCTGTTCGCACGGGTGTGTTGTCACGTTGAGCGTGAGATCGGCGGCTCGGTACCACGTTCGGTGAGATCAGCCAATTTTTTGGCGATTTCTCGTCAGGAAACTGTTCAGAATCTGTAGTCTTCGTCAAGACGATGAAAAGTCGATGGATCGTATGGACACCGAGCACGCCACCACCCCACGTCCCGGGCCGTTCCGGCAGCCAGCCGGCCGTGATCGTGGCGCCACCTTCATCGAACTGCTGGTCTCGATCGTGATCCTCGGCAGCGCCGGCCTCGCCGTCCTCACGGCGCTCGGTGCGGCCGCGACCGGCGCCGCCGTGAACCGTGAGCTGGCGGCGGCCCAATCAGCCCTCGCGACGGCCGGTGACGCACTCGCGGCGGTCGACGTCGACAGCGACACGTATCGAGCGTGTGACACGAACACCGAGGCCGAGATCGTCGCTTCCTACGAGGCCGTCGTCGACGACGCGGTCGACGGGGTCGACGTCGCCGACGTCGCCTACTGGGACGGCGCAGCCTGGCAGACCGATCGGTCCGCGTGTGTCGCTGCGTACACGGTCGACGGTGAGCGTCTCCAACGCGTGCGCCTCGTCACGACCGCCGACGCCTCGGCTCGCACGCTCGAGGTCGTCAAGCGGCCGGCCACCGAACCCACCGTCGGCGTCGGGCCGCTCTCGCCGTCGCCCGGTGGCGGGAGCGGCGACGTCATCCCGACCCCCACCCCAGGATTGTGATGCACGAACGAACCATCTCGACGTGGACGACCGCTGCAACGCAGCCCGTCGCGCCCTTGGCCCACCATCGCCGAGACGCCGGTATGACGCTCACCGAAGTCATCGTCGTCACCGCACTGCTCGGCCTGATCACCACGGTGCTCGCCGGCGCGATCGGCGTCGTGATCCGCAGCGAATCCGGCATCGTGTCGACCGTCGCCGAGTCCCACGACATCCAGCAGGCGGTGAACTACTTCCATCTGGACGTGCAGAGCGGTCCCCACAGCCCCGACGCGTACAAGTCGTCGAGGG
>JAUHYJ010000583.1 GCA_030425785.1 Acidimicrobiia bacterium
GCGGCGATGAACGCGATCGGTGCGCTCGGCGTCGGCCTCGCGGTCGACGACTTCGGGACGGGATTCTCCTCGCTGTCCTACCTGAAGCGGTTCCCCATCGACGTGGTCAAGATCGACCGCAGCTTCGTGATGGGGCTCGGCACGAGCGATGCCGACGAGTCACTGGTGCGGGCCATCGTGAGCATGACCGATGCACTCGGCCTGACGACGGTCGCCGAAGGTGTGGAGCATCCCGAACAGGCACGCCGTCTCGCCGACATCGGCTGCACCCGGATGCAGGGCTACATGTTCAGCCGCGCCGTCCCGATCGCCGACCTCCCGGGCGTCCTCGAGACGCTCTCGGCCCAACACTCGTCGCTGCCCCCGCGACGCCCGTGTGCGACCGTGATGGTCGACCCCGGGTAGCGATCACGTCCGCGGAGCTACGTCTCGAGTGGTTGCGGCAGATCCGCGACGTACCAGGTCTGGCGGTCGAGCACCGAGAGCGAGCCGTTCGGGAACTGGCCGACGGCTCGCCCCGCCGACGTCTCGGGGTCGAACATCTCGCGCGTGAACTCGCACACGTCGAACACGAGCACACCGGCGTCGTGGGCCGCGGCCTGGCACATCTCGGTGTGCAGTCGCGAGAACACGGTCCGGCCGCGCAGCGGTTGGGCGACCATGGCCAGGATCACGAAGTAGATCGCGTTCCGGGCTCCGTGCTCGGGGTATCGGCGGCGCAGGAAGCGCGGTGAGATCTGCGGGACGTCCTCGAGCGAGTTCGTCAGCATCGCGAGCCCGACCGGCTGGCCGTCCTGCCACGCGATGATCTTGTCGATGCGCCGGTTCTCGAATTCCGCGCGGATCTCGGATTCGTCGTAGAGGTGCTGGAGCACGGCGAGCTCGGCCAACGGGTCGAAGTTGACTGCGTACGACTCCCACAGGCGGTCGGCCAGATCGCCGGTCACGACCTCGTGATGCGTGACCGAGATCGGCGACGACGTCCGCGCCGGCGTGGTGGTCGCCTCGGTGGGCGGAACCGGGCGGGGTCCGATCGACCGGTCGAGTTGCGGCCGGGTCGCTCCGCTCGTGCGACGGTGGTCGCTCCGGGTCCGCGCGAGGGCGGTGTCATCGGTCATGGTGCCTCCTGGGTGGCGGGGACGGCCGGGTCGGGTCGGGTGACGCGCTGCGACAGCATGAAGATGCCGAGCACGCCGATCCAGAACAGGGGGTTGCCGAGCACTCGCAACACCCAGTCGGTGGGAGCGCTCAAGACGTCGATGCTGCGGCCGACCTGCCCGACCGCGCCGGCGGCGCATCCGAGCACGCCGACGGCGGTGGCGCACAGCAGCGCCGCCTGCACGACGGCGGCGCGGTGTCGAGCGACACCGACTCGCCCCGACGACACGATCTGCAGGAGCGCGACGACGGTCGTGCCGAGCGTGAACACGATCACCAGACGGTAGGCGAGGCTCGCATCGTCCCAGCGCAGACGCTCGGGGTCGATCCGCCGAGACAACCGGGCCCAGGCGGCGTTGGCCGATCGGTCGAACACGGAGAAGCCGGCGAGCACGCTGAAGCCCGATGCGAGTTGCTGGACGAGCGTGAATCCGAAGCCGACGGCGCCGGCGACGGCGATCGTCGACCACCCGTCGCCCTCGGAGACGACCCACGACAGCAGCCACGGGGTGACCGTCTCGTTGCCGAGGCCCCATTCGTACGTGATGAACGCAACCGCCACCACGAGCAGCAGTCGCTGCGGCCAGCGCGACGACGCGAGGTCGGCCCGGACGGCGGCACGGAATCCGCCCGCGAGACCAGGGGCGGGAGCACCGGGCCGATCCGCCACGTCGACACTGGCCAGATCGTCACTGAGGGAGGCCACGACGCCACGTTAACAGATCGTTGACACTCGAGGTGGACGACCCGCTACGCAGCGTGGCCACGCTGAGCGCTGGATGCACCGATTCGGTCACGTTGCGCGCGCACTGGGCGACGCGTCAACCCCTGTGCGTCGACCCCTGCGCGTCAACCGACCGCGGCGGCCAGCGGGCCCAGCCGAGCCGGGTCCATCGGGCCGCGCATCGACCACACGACGATGTCGACGCCGACGTCGAAGAACGTGTTCGCCTGCTCGGCGAGCGCGGACGGGTCGTCGTCGGGGCCGTACCCGAGATGGATCGATCGCGTGATCGTCGACGGGTCGCGACCTTCGTCGGCACAGTGCTCGCGCAGCACCTCGTCGAGTCCCGTCCAGTGGTCGGTCGACTCGGGGAACGTCATGTCCCACTGGTCGGCCCAGCGGGCGACGGCGCGCAGGGTGCGCTTCGGGCCCTTGCCGCCGATCACGAGCGGGAGCTTGGCCTGCACCGGTTTGGGCTCGCACCACGCGTCGGTGACCGTGAAGTAGTCGCCGGAGAAGTTGGTGATCGTGTGGTCGAGCAGCGAACGGATGATCTCGATGCCCTCGTCGAAGCGGTCGAACCGCTGTGTGAGCGTGCCGAGTTCGATCCCGTAGGCGCTCGACTCCATCTCGTTCCAGCCGGCACCCATGCCGAGCTCGAACCGCCCGCCCGAGATGATGTCGAGCGTCGCCGCCATGTTCGCCGTCACGGCCGGGTGCCGGTGGTGCATCCCGTTGACCATCGCACCGAGCCGCAGCCGCGTCGTCGCCTGGGCGAGCGCCGCGAGCATCGTCCAGCCCTCGAGGTTGGGGCCGTCGTACGGCTCGGCCAGCGGGTAGAAGTGGTCCCAGTTCCACGCCGACTCGAAGGTGTCGATGCGGTCGGCCTCGAGCCACACGTCGAGGAACTCCTGCCAGGTGGCGTGGTGCGGCGGCGTCTTGATCGCATGTCGTCCCATGCGCCCGACCGTACCCCCTCCCCTCAAACGCGTGAACTTCCTGCG
>JAUHYJ010000584.1 GCA_030425785.1 Acidimicrobiia bacterium
CTGCGACGTCGACCTCGACGCCGAGCCCGTCCGCATCACCTGTCGAACGCAACCGACGTCCGTGTTCGCGGCGGCCGGCCTCGAGATCCTGCCCCGAGGCGTCACGTTCGCCGTGACGGGCGACGGGATCACATCGGCTGCGATGGGCGACCTGGCCGGCGCGACCGCCCGAGCATTGCGCCCGTTCTTCGACTGGATCGTCGACGAGCACCCCGACGACGTGGCCCAGGTGCTCGACGTGACCGGTGATGCTCCGTCGCCGGTGATGACGACCGACACCGCCCAACGGCTCGGCGAGCTCGCCGCGGAGTACGTCGAGGCGGCGTCGACCGGCGACGACGGCTGACGCTCCCAGCTCTCTCGCTCTCTCTCACACACACACACAACACGAAACGAAACGAGGTCACTCGATGATGGGAACCATGTCAGTACGACCGGGCCGACGCGACCGCTCCCGGCAGACTCGCCGAATCGTCGCCGCTGCCATCGCGCTCACGGCGCTCGGCGGATCCGTGGCCAGCGCAGCGGCGTGCGACCGGGGCAACAACCGCGAGCTCCGCCGCGTCCGGGCCGCCACGGCGAAGTACCACCGGATTCCCGTCGCCGAACGCGCCGGGTACCAGCTCGGCTGGCGCGATCCGGAGATCCCGATCGACGGGTGCATCGCTCATCCGACCGACGGCGCGATGGGCTACCACTGGTTCGACCACGACGCGATCGACGACATCTCGCTCGACCCGCTCGCGCCAGAGGGACTCGTCTACGAACCGCTGCCGAACGGCCGGCTGCGCCTCGTCGCCGTCGAGTGGATCGTGCCGTCGGAGGCGTGGCACGCCGAGCACGACGAGCCACCCACGATCCTCGGTCAGGAGATGGGCATCCTCAACCCGGCGCTCGGCTGGTACATCCTGCACGCCTGGGTGTGGAAGCCGAACCCGTCCGGGATGTTCCAGAACTGGAATCCCGACGTCACGTGCCCCTGACGGCCGACGCGGGCCGCGACCACGCCGTCAGCGGATGAGGGTGTCGACGTAGTCGGCGCCGATGCCGACAGCCTCGTAGTGCTCGCGGGCCATGTCGATCAGCGTGAAGGCATCGTGGATGCCGGCCGGGTTGCCGTCGTCGTCGAGCCAGATCAGCGGACCGTTGACGTGGAACATCGTGCGCATCACCTCGCCCGACTCCTCGACGACCAGGGTGTGCGACTCGCCGGGCGACTCGTAGATGAACGAGCCGGGCTCGGCCACCCAGTCGTGCTCGAGGTACCGCCAGCTCCCCGAGATGCAGAGCCCGAACACGTCGTGGGGGTGGTAGTGCCGCTGCAGGAGGCCGGCGTTCTCGGCCCGGAGGATGTCGACCCAGGCGTTCTTCGACGGCGAGATCCAGATCGGCTTCGAGCCGACACCGGGACCGAGCGGGATGTAGTAGCGAGGGTCGTCGTCACCCCACGCGTCGGGGATGAACAGCTCCGGCATGGCGCCGGGCTTGAACACCATCTCCTGCGGGAGTGCTTCGATGCCGTCGAGTGGGTCGTCCGTCGTCGTCATGACGCCACGGTACTGCCACGAGGGCACGCGCTCGCCGTCGAGGGTTCGCCACCCGTGGACCGTCCGACCCCCTACGCTGCTCGCGATGGCCGGACCGCTCGACCCGTACGTGCGCGACTTCGTCGACCGCGTCGGCGCGGCGCTCTCCGACCTGTCGGGTCGCGACCACGGGCTCGAATCGACCGTCGAGGCGCGCCATCTCGTCTCGTCGGTCCTCGCGGCCGACGGCCGGTTCACGACGACCGAGCTCGACGGCTGGCTCGACGCCATCGGCGGCCGGCTCGACCCGCCGGTCCTCGTCACACCGCAGCAACTGCGCGAGTCCGATCTCGTCCGGTCGAGCGCGGGCTGGACCGACACTCCGAGCGAGCTGTTCCGGCTGCTGGTCGCCGCCGATGCACGTGACGGCACCCGGCGGGCGAACGACTACTACGACGTCGCGCTGAAGCTCGCCCACGCCGCCGCCGCACTCGACCTCGTGCCGTCACCCGACGAGATCGCCGCCATCGACCGGTTCCGGACCACGCTGCTGTCGACGATGGACGCCGACGACGTGCCGCGCCCGGGCCAACCGGCCGTCACCGCGGCCGGGTCGCAGCCGGCCGCGACCGCCGAACCTGACCTGCCACCCGAGCGACCCGTCGAGGAACTCCTCGCCGAGCTCGACGCGCTGATCGGTCTCGATCACGTGAAGACCGAGGTCCGGCGACTGACGAGCCTGCTGCGCGTGCAGCAGCTGCGGGCCGACCTCGGTCTTCCCGTCATCGAGACGAGCCGCCATCTCGTGTTCGTCGGCAATCCGGGGACCGGCAAGACGACGGTGGCCCGCCTGCTCAGCCAGATCTACCGGAGTCTCGACGTGGTCACGAAGGGCCACCTCGTCGAGACCGACCGGGCCGACCTGGTCGCCGGCTTCGTCGGCCAGACGGCTGCCAAGACGCAGGCGGTGCTCGAATCGGCCATGGGCGGCACCCTGCTCATCGACGAGGCCTACGCACTCGCACGCGGCGGCGAGCACGACTTCGGACGCGAGGCGATCGACACCCTGGTCAAGTTCATGGAGGATCACCGCGACGACCTCGCCGTCGTCGTGGCCGGCTACCCCGCCGAGATGCAGCAGCTGATCGACACGAACCCCGGCCTCGACAGCCGCTTCGCCCGGACGCTCGAGTTCCCCGACTACACGACCGACGAGCTGGTGCGGATCTTCGAGCTGATCGCCGGCAAGCAGGAGTACCACCTCGACGACCCTGCCCGCACCCGGCTCCATGAGGTGATCGAGGCCGAGCCGCGCGGCCGCGGCTTCGGCAACGCCCGTTTCGCTCGCAACGTGTTCGAG
>JAUHYJ010000585.1 GCA_030425785.1 Acidimicrobiia bacterium
GCCCGTGCTGCCCCGTTGGCCGGCGGGTGGTTGTCGCTGAGAGGTGGAACGAGTGGCGTCATCCCGGCCCGCAGTGCTCGTCGCGCGGGCGGGAACCCGGTGCCGGTGGCGTGGCCGGTGCTGGGTCGTGCCCGGGCGCCAGCCGGCTGCGTCGGGCGTTGGGCCCGTGCTGCCCCGTTGGCCGGCGGGTGGTTGTCGCTGAGAGGTGGAATGAGCGGCGTCATCCCGACCCGCAATGCTCGACGTCGCGCGGGCGGGAACCCGGTGCCGCTGGCGTGGCCGGTGCTGGGTCGTGCCCGGGCGCCAGCCGGCTGCGTCGGGCGTTGGGCCCGTGCTGCCCCGTTGGGCGGAGGGCGGTTGTCGCTGAGAGGCGGAACGAGTGGCGTCACCACGACCGGGTTGCGCCGACCGGATCGACGCCGGCGGGGGCTGATGCCGTACGGTGTGGCGTGCGCGACCAGCCCAACATCCTGCTCGTCATGGCGGATCAGCTGGCGGCGCCATTCGTGTCGTGGCACGGCGGGCCGCCGATCACACCTCACCTCGACCGGCTCGCTGCCGAGGGCGTCGTGTACGACGCGGCGTACAGCAACAGCCCGCTGTGCGCGCCGGCGCGGTTCTCGATGATGAGCGGCCAGCTCAATTCGACGATCGGCGCGTACGACAACGCGTCGGAGTTCGCGGCGAGCGTCCCGACGTTCGCCCACCACCTCCGAGCGGCCGGGTATCAGACGAGCCTGATCGGCAAGATGCACTTCGTCGGCCCCGACCAGCTGCACGGCTACGAGGAGCGGCTCACGACCGACATCTACCCGGCCGACTTCGGGTGGACACCGAACTGGGGCGACCCGGACGGCCGGTTCGACTGGTGGTTCCACAACATGGACTCGGTCGTGCACGCCGGTGTCGCCGACGTGTCGAACCAGCTCGACTACGACGACGAGGTCGGCTTCCAGGCGGTTCGGAAGCTGCGCGACCTGGCCCGCACGAACGACCCCCGCCCGTGGCACGTGACGGTGTCGTTCACCCACCCGCACGATCCGTACGTCTCCCGCCGCGAGTTCTGGGATCTGTACGAGGACGTCGACATCCCGCTGCCGTCGGTCGGGTGGGACGACGTCGACCAGGACCCGCACAGCGTGCGCCTCCGCCACGTCATCGCCGCCGACACGACCGAGATCACCGACGACCAGGTCCGCAACGCCCGACGGGCCTACCTCGCCAACACGTCGTACGTCGACCACTGGGTCGGCCAGCTGTTGGCGGTGCTCGAGCGGCACGGCATGGCCGACGACACCGTCGTCGTGTTCACCGCCGACCACGGCGACCAGCTCGGCGAACGGGGCCTCTGGTACAAGATGAACTTCTTCGAGCACGCCTGTCGCGTGCCGCTGGTCGTGCACGCGCCCGGGCGCCTCGACGCCGCACGCGTCGCGACGCCTGTGGCGCTCTACGACGTGGCGCCGACGCTCGTCGAGTTGGCCGGTGCCGGGCCGAGCGACCGCTTCGTCGGGCAGAGCGTGCTGTCGTACGTCGATGCGCCCGACCCGGACCGGACCGTGGTGGGGGAGTACCTCGGCGAGGGCGCGATCGCGCCCATCCTGATGCTGCGGCGCGGCACCCGCAAGTTCGTGTGGTCGGCCCCCGACGGCGCCCAGCTCTACGACCTGGCCGACGACCCGCACGAGCTGTCGAACCTGGCGAACGACCCGGCGCACGCGGCCGAGGTGGCCGAGTGCATCGCCGAGATCATGCGCCGCTGGGACGTCGACGCGATCGACACCGCAGTTCGCTCGAACCAGCAGGCCCGGGCCGAGATCGACCGGGCGATGCGCCAGGGCCGCTTCCGGGCGTGGGACTACCAGCCCACCACCGACGCCACCGAGCAGTACATGCGCAACCACCTCGACCTCAACGAGGTCGAATCCGGCCGCCGCCGCTGATCGTCGTGGACGGATCGATCGAGGTCGTCGAGCACGACCCGTCGTGGGCGCAGCGATTCGTCGAGCTTCGTGGCCGCTACCTCGATGCGCTCGCTCAGGTGCCGGTCGTGTCGATCGAGCACGTCGGCAGCACCGCAGTGCCGGGGCTCGCCGCCAAGCCCGTCATCGACATCGACATCGTCGTCGTCCGGCAGCATGTCGATGACGCGATCGCGGCGATGGAGCGGATCGGCTTCGAGTCGCGTGGCGAGCTCGGCATCCCCGATCGGTGGGCGCTCGCCGCGCCGAGTGGGTTCCCCCGCACGAATACGTACGTCGTCGTCGACGGCAGCCTGTCGCTGCGCAACCACCTCGGTGTGCGGGAGGTGCTGCAGCGCGACGGTGTGCTTCGCGATGAGTACTCGGCCGTCAAGCGGTCGCTCGCCGCGACCTGCACCGACATCGACGACTACGTCGTCGGCAAGTCGACGATCCTCGGACGAGTCCTCGCCGCAGCGGGGTGGACACCCGGCGAGCTCGCGGAGCTGGCCGAGATCAACCGGCGCGCAACCGGGCACCCGTGACCGGAGGAGCGCGGGGCACGCAGCACGCCTTCAGGCACGTCGAGAACGTCAGTCGCCTGGCTGGTCGGCCAGCAGCTCGGCGATGACGTCGGCGGCCGACGTCCGTCCGGTGACGGCGCCGGTACTGCCGACGCCGGCGTAGAGCGCCATCGCGTCGATCAATCCGTCGAAGTCGCGGGTGGGTGGTGAGATGAAGAACCGGGGCACCTTGCGGCGCTCGCCATCGGCGCCCGGCATCGAGCCGATCACGTCGGGGCCGTCGCCGGAGGCCTCGACCGCCGACGTCAGCACCCGATGAGGCGCCTCGGGCCAGCCGACCCAGAACGCCTCGGACAGCTCGGTGTCGAGGTCGCTCGCCTCGGCGAGTAGCTCGACGTAC
>JAUHYJ010000586.1 GCA_030425785.1 Acidimicrobiia bacterium
CCGCTCCCGGGTCGCGGTGTCGATCCGGAACTGCACGGGCACCTCGTGGGAGGGCAGCAGGGAGAGCTGCCGAGGAACGGTGCTGTCTGTCATACCCTCATCGTGACGAAGGGGTGTGACAGGGTTTCGCGGGGTGCGGGGTTGCCCGGGTCGTCCGTCAGTCGAGGTACTCGACGTGCACCGGGCGCAGCTGACGCAGCGAGGGATGCGTCGGGCTGATGCCGACGACCTTCACGCACAGCTCCCGGGCCTCGATGGCGTCGATCAGCTGGCCCAGCATCGCCATGTAGGGCCCGGTGAGGATCACGGCCTTGGTGAAGTCGAGGTAGACGGCGTGCGGCGGGCGCAGATCGGCGATCTCGTCGCGCAGGGCGTCGATCGACGTGCGGTGCACCATCCCCCGCAGGCCGAGCACCGTCGACGAGCCGTCGGGGTCGTCGATGCGGGCGATGCGGAAGTCGGCGAGGAGCGCATCGTCGGCGGGGGCCGCGGCGTCCAGCAAGCACTCTCCGTGACGGCGGAAGTACAAATCTTGCACAAGTCGGTCGAGGCGATCCGATGCCTCGTTGACGATTCGAGTGACGATTCGGTGTGGCGTCATGGGTGGTGCTCTCTCGTGGCGATCTCGGTGCAACCGGCACCCCTGTGTCAGGGCTTGGTGAACCGGCCGTCCGGGCAACGTACTCCAGAATTGAAGTTCTGTGAAGATCCTTCACCTGTTATCGCATCAACCTTGAGGAAAGGCTGATCGAATCAGACGCTCAGGACCGAAATCGTCACCGAGAGTGCCGAGATGACGACCGGCACCAGATACGTCGCCCACACCGGGACCCCCTTGTACCGCGGCGCCATGACGGCGAGGGCGCACAGCGCACCGGCCGCGGCACCGCCCAGGTGGCCGCCGACCGAGATCTGATCCCGCCAGAGGAACGTGATGAACAAGTTGAGCATCAACAGGGTGCCGATCGACGTCGACAGGGGATCGCGACCGTGCAGGTAGTAGCCGACGAACGCCAGCGCCAGCAGCCCGAACACCGCCCCCGAGGCACCGGCCGTGACCGACCGCTCACTCGACAGCAGGATCGCCCCGGCCGACCCGCCGAGCAGGCCCGCCAGGTAGACGAGCGCGAACCGGACGCGGCCGATCGACGGCTCGAGCATCTGGCCGAGCATGTACAGCAGGTACATGTTGAACGCGAGGTGGAGGATGCCGTAGTGCACGAACCCCGAGGTCACGAGGCGGTACCACTCGCCGGCCGCGAGGGCCGGCTCCCAGAGCGCCAGATCGGCGTGGACCTGACCGATCCGGCCGCCGATCGTGTCCGGGTCGAGGATGGCCCCGTACACGAACACCAGGACGTTGATGGCGATCAGCACCAGCGTGACGAGCGCCGGCTGCTTCGCGTTCCAGAAGCGTGCCCGTGTCCGCACGTCGGGCCGGCTCGCGCGAGCACAGTCGACGCAATGGCTGCCGACCGCGGCCTGCACGAGACACTCGCTGCACGCCGGGCGTCCGCACCGGGTGCAGCTCCGGCCCGCATCCCGGTCGGGGTGGCGATAACACGTCGCCGCCCTCGTCGATGGCGATGACGAGGCCGGCGGCGGGGGAGGCGGCAAGCTCATGCCGTCAAGGCTAGGCGCCGAGGGCGACCCGGCCTCGCCGGTCAGAGCTCCATCTGCACCACGAGCTGGTCCGGGGGCGCCGGCGAGCCGACCAGATGGCCCTGGACCAGATCGCAGCCGGCGGCGCGCAGGCGTCGGAGCTGCTCGAGGCCGCTGACGCGCTCGGCGACGACCTCCATGTTGAGCGAGTGCGCGAGCAGTACCAGCGCGCGTACGACGCGCGTGTCGGTCTCCGACGCGCCGTTCGGCAGTGCGAGCGTGCCGTCGAGCTTGAGCACGTCGGCGCCGATGTCGGTCATCAGCGACAGGGCGTGCGAACCGGTCCCGAAGTTGTCGATCGCGACGCGCACACCGACCCGGCGCAGGGCCCGGATCGAGCGTACGACCTCGCTCGCGTCGCTGTCGACCAGGCTCGCCTCACGCACCTCGAGCACGACCTGGCGCGGCCGCAACCGGTACTCGCGGAGCAGATCGACGACCCGGTTGACGAACGACGGACTCGCCAGCTGCAAGCGGCTGACGTTGACGTGGACGGCGAACCGGGCGCCGACCACACTGTCGTCGATCCAGCCGCGTGCGGTCGCACAGGCGTGCTGGAGCACCCAGTCGCCGATCGGCACGATGATGCCCGACTGCTCGGCGATCGGGATGAACTCACCGGCCTCGATCCGCCCGCGTGTCGGGTGCTGCCACCGCACGAGTGCCTCGGCCGCCTCGGCGAGCTCGGACACCGCCGAGAAGATCGGCTGGTACTCGACGCGCAGCTGCCCTTCGCGCAGGGCCCGCGAGAGCGCCGCGGACAGCTCGGTGCGCACCCGCGCCTGGCTGGCGAGCTGTGGCGTGAAACGGGCCGTGCGGGCGCGTCCGGCGTGCTTGGCGGCGTGGACGGCGGTGTCCGCCTCCGACACCAGCTGGATCGCCGCGTGCCGTGGTGACGCCGCGTCGTGCGCGGTGCGCGGCTCGTCGGCCGCGCCGCTCGCATCATCGGGGCCGTCGGCGGCCGCGGCGACGGGTGCCGCGGCGGTCGGTCGAGGCTCGAGGATGGACACGCCCACGCTGACGGACACGTCGAGCTCGAGCTGATGGATCGTGAGGCGACCCGTCAGCGCCTTGCGGACGCGGTCGGCGAGGTCCATCGCCGTCGGGGCGTCCTCGACGTCGGCGCAGACGACCAGGAACTCGTCGCCACCCATGCGGGCGACGACGTCGTCGGGGCGAACGGCGGTCGACAAGCGGCGTGCCGTCGACGCGAGCAGGCGGT
>JAUHYJ010000587.1 GCA_030425785.1 Acidimicrobiia bacterium
CCCCTCGAACGTTCGGTGGTCGACGTGGACGTTCACGACCGGCTCGGGCCGCCTCGACCCGGCCGGCCGTGCCGCCGCATCACGCAACGCGGCCGACACGGCGTCGGCGCGGCGTTGACCGTCGGTGCGAGGCATCAACAGCTTCGACGCGTCGTCGCCGTAGCGTTCGACGGTCGCTTCCCAGTCGGACAACCACTCGGCTTCGAGGTACCGGTCGAGGATCTCGCGTGCTGCGATCGCGTCGAGCGGACCCCACTCGACCGCCAACCCGCCGCCCTCACCGTCCGCATGCCACTGGGCGTTGCGCTGCTCATGAGCCGACTGGGTCTGCTCGTGTGACTCGTCGGCCAGGGTGCGCGACACCCAGCCGCGCACCTCACAGCAGAACTCGTCGTGTTCGACCCGCTCCGCCAGACGGGTGAACGCACCGATCACCTCGTCCAACCGCTCGCCGGCACGCGCGAACGCCCGCGCCAGCTCGACCGCGGCGGCGACGGGAATCCGATGCTCGAACAACGAGTCACCGACGCCGGGGTGCGCCTCGATCAGCCGAGCGAGCTGCGTACCGTCGCGGCATTCGGCGTCGGACCATCCCAGCGAGGCGCGCAGACGTCCGTAGATCGTGACGTGTTCGGGCCGATACAGACGGCGCTCTTCGGTCTCGGCGATGACCACGGCCCGCACCGCGACCAGCTCGCGCAACTGACCGTCGAGCTCACGCATCCGAGCATCGAGCGCTGCATCGGACAACTGCCCGACCTGCTCGACGACCTCGGAGAACATGACATGGCGAGTTCAAGGGGTGACGGCTGCACTCGAGAGAAGTGAGGTTCCACCGGTCGGAGCGTGATGGCGGGCAAGAATGCCCGCTGTCGACACACGATCCCCGACCGGTGGAGGTCCTCAGCATGCCAGCCCGTCCGTTGTTGTTGCACGAACGCGAAGAGATCCGCTGCGGGATCATTCGCGGTGAGACCCTGACTGCGATCGCCGAGTGCCTCGGTCGTCACCGATGCACGATCTCAGCGGAGATCTCTCGCAACGGTGGCCGAGACGCGTATCGGCCTTACCAGGCACAGGATCGTGCTGTGCGCTGTCGGAAGCGCCCCAAGCCGCGGATGTTCGAACAGCACCCGGAGCTGGCAGCTCATGTCGCGTCTCGACTCGAGGCGAAGGACTCACCGATGACGATCTCGGTCGAGCTCGCCCACGGCATCTACCCCGGTATCGCCGTGTCGGTGAGTCACGAGACGATCTATCAAGAGATCTACGACCCTCGGCGTGACACGCTGCCGCGTGACGCGTTCCGCGGTCTGCACCGCCGCCGCCGACTACGTGTCGGGCGCCGATGCCGCCGGCCGCAGCAGCGTTGGCGTGACACGATGCGCCTGATCGCGCAACGACCAGCGATTGCCGATGCTCGCAGCGAGGTCGGCCATTTCGAAGGTGATCTCATCGTCGGTCAAGGCGGCCGGAGCGCGATCGCGACCGTGTTCGATCGCAAGAGTCGGCATCTGTGGATGGTCGGCCTTCCCGACGGACGCAGCGGTGATCACGCACTCATCGCGCTCGAGACGCTGTTCGAACGGATCCCAGCACCGCTGCGTCGAACCCTCACCTGGGACCAAGGAGCGGAGATGTCGTGTCACGACGAGCTCGCCGAACGCTGTGGCATCGACATCTACTTCGCGGACCCACACTCGCCCTGGCAACGACCCACCAACGAGAACGGCAACGGACTCATCCGCCGCTACGTCGGCAAGGGAACCGACCTCGCCGTGTTCACCCCAACCGACATCGGCCGCATCGAACACCGCATCAACACCATGCCCCGCCGCATCCACAACTGGGCCACCGCCCAACATGTCTACGATCAAGCTGTCGCGATGACCGGTTGAACTCGCCACCTGGTGGCCCGGACGCGTGTTCGCCGTACGGTCCGGCACATGTGGCGCCACTGGGGTACGCCGCACTTCGGGGCGGCCGGCCAGGGACCACTGCGACGCGCCACCCGACACCGCGACGTCCTCGTCCTGTCCGGCGGCGGCTTGTTCGGCGCCACCCAGGTCGGCATGCTGCGGGCCCTCGCCCGCACCGGCTGGCGACCCGACGTCATCGTCGGCACGTCGGCGGGCGCGCTCAACGGCGCGTGGGTGGCACACGGCTTCCAGCACGATCGCATCGAGGGGCTCGAGCAGATCTGGCTCGGTCTCCAGGAGCGCGGCATCTTCCCCGACGGCCACGCCGCCCAGGTCTGGCGCGTGCTCGCCCGCCGGTCCGCGGTCCAGGGCGACGAGACACTCCGCCGCCTGATCGAGCGGTGCTGCCCCGTCGAGGACCTCACCGACTTCGCCATCCCCGTCCACGTCTCGGCGACCGACCTCGACACCGGCGAGGTCGTCTGGCTCACCGACGGACCAGCCGCCACCGCCCTGCTCGCGTCGGCATCGATCCCCGGCGTCGTGCCACCGGTGCGCCACGACGGCCGCACCCTCGTCGACGGCGGCGTCGTCGCCAACGTGCCCGTCTCACGCGCCGTCGAGCTCGGCGCGACCCGGATCGTCTGCCTCGACGCGTCGGGCGACCTGACCGCCGAGGCCGCGCCCCGCACCGCGCTCGGCGTGCTGCTCCACAGCTACACCGCCTGCCGCGTCGCGCTCGCCAACCACGAACTGCGTCACGCGGCCGCGGGCGTCGACACCATGTGGCGCATCCGGCCGACGATCCCCCAGGGCGTGCGCGCCACGCAGTGGCGACGCATCCCCGAGCTCATCGCGGCCGGCCAGGCAGCAGGCGAGGCGTTCGTGGCTCGCCACGGCGACGAGCTGGTCGACGGCCGCCGCCGCACCGTCGGCCCCGATGGGCTCGCGCGGCCCTCGCTC
>JAUHYJ010000588.1 GCA_030425785.1 Acidimicrobiia bacterium
GTCGCTGTTCTCGTCGATGGACCTGTCGACGATCACGATGGACGACGCCGAGAAGCTGCTCCAGCTGCCACGCTCGCTCGGGAACGACCCGGCCGACGACAAGGAGATCGTCGCCAACAACGGCCGGTACGGGCCGTACGTCGTCAAGGAGAAGGACTTCCGTTCGATCGACTCCGAAGAGCAGCTCCTCACCATCACCCTCGAGCAGGCGGCCAAGATCTTCTCCGAGCCCAAGGTGTTCAAGCGCGGCGGCCGCAACATGGCCGCCAAGGGCCCGCTCAAGGAGTTCGGCAACGACCCGGTGTCCGAACGTCCGGTCGTCGCGAAGGACGGCCGTTTCGGCGTGTACGTCACCGATGGCGAGACGAACGCGAGCATCGGCAAGGGCGACCGCATCGAGGAGATGAGTCCGGCGCGTGCCTTCGAGCTCTTGGCGATTCGCCGTGAGGCCGTCGCCGCCCAGGGCGGACCGAAGAAGAAGGCCGCGAAGAAGCGGGCGTCCAAGAAGAAGGCCGCCGCCAAGAAGTCGTCGACGACGAAGGGGTGACGCCCTGCGGCGAACCGCAGGACGTCACCCGATCAGGATTCCCGCCGACGTGCCGGCCGCCTACTGGGTGACCCAGCGGCTGACGCCGTAGTTCGTGTCGGAGTTGATCTTCACGACCGCGGTCGACGTGATGTTGCCGACGGTCGTCACCAGTCGGATCGTGCGCTGCATCACGACCGACGGCTCGAAGCCGAACGTCGCCGTCGGGCGGGGGTCGTTCACGGAGAACGTGCCGGCGACGACGCCACCGCTCAGGGTGATCGGAGCACCGTTGGGGTTGTCGACCGAGAATCGGCCCATCGGCACGGCCACGTACCCCGGCACGTCGACCACCGTCGAGGCGTCGTTGACGTCGATCGAGATGATCGGCGCCGGCGTGTACGGGTACCACAACCGGCCCGGGACCTCGGTGAGCGTCGCGCTGCCACTGGGGCCACTGAACGTGTCCGACACCGTGGTCACGCCGGTCGCGTTGACCGCCTTGACCTCGACCCGGTACTCGTCGGCGGCGCCGAGGGGCGGCAGCGTGTCGATCGCACACTCGGTGATCGGCGTCCACTCGAGGTCGGCGTCGGCGCCACGTCCCAACTTGGGTCGTGCCGTGCAGCTCGCGACGACTTCGGAGACGTCGACGTTGGGTGGCGCCATCGCGAGGTATCGCTCGACGGATGGATCGACGGTTCGGTGCACGCTCGAGTTCGCGAACCCGCCGGTGTAGTAGCAGAACGTCTGGCCGTAGGCGTAGACGCCCGTGCGACCCCACGAGCACGAGATCGGATCGCAGCCCCACGAGCCACCGCTGTACCTCGGCTGCTGGTTGCTCGGGCACGAGGGCGCACACGTCCAGCTCGAGTAGCGCTTCGCCGGCAGGTCGCCGTTGTAGCACGCGTTCTCACAGCTCCAGCGGACCTGCCCCCACCAGCCGTACTCGAACACGGCCGTCTCGCCGGAGGAGCAGGTGGGCATGCGATCGCAATCCCACGAGCCGAGCACCGTGGTGCAGTCGACCGGCCACAGTGTGACGGCGTTCGCCGAGTAGGTGTAGGTCACCGACGCGCTCGACGCCGACGGGCCGACGACGACCACGTTGACACCACCGGCGGCGTGGGCCGGCGAAGTGACGCGGATCTCGGTGTCGGACTGGACCTGCACCGACGTGCCCGAGACACCACCGAAGGTGACGTCGGTCGCACCCGTGAAGTTGGTGCCCCGCAGGGTGATCTGGGTGCCACCCGCCGTCGAGCCGGACGACGGGAGCATCGAGGTGATCGCCGGCGGCGGCACCGGCGGCGGGTCGTACGAGAAGTCGCGCGGCACGCTGCCGCCGGCGGCCGACAGGACGACGACGTCGACGGTGACGTCGCCGACCGGGTGCGGCGGTGTGTCGACCGTCAGCTGGGTGTCGCTGACGATCACGAGGTTCGTGCCGGGCACGCCGCCGAAGGTCACGTCGGTGACGTCCGTGAAGCCCGAACCGTTGATCGTCACGGTCGTGCCGCCGTCGTAGGCGCCGCTGCCTGGCAAGGCCGACGTCACGAGGGGCGGCGCAGCCGGCGGTGGCACGTAGGTGTACGCGAGCGGCGTCGACGTCCCGAGCAGGTTGGTCACGCTCACGGCGGCCGTGCCCGTGCCCGCCGGTACCGTCACCTGGATCTCGGTGTCGTCGACGAACGTGAAGGGGATCGATGCGCCGCCGAAGGTCACCGAGGTCGCCCCGCTGAAGCCCGTACCCAAGATCGAGATCGTGCCGCCTCCGGCCTCCGGTCCATTGCTCGACGACAGCGAGGTCGCCGACGGGCCGAGGAGGACGGTCGGCTCGTACTTGTACGTGAGCGGACCCGCCACCTGATCGCCGAACACGACGTACACGTCGACGTCGCCCGGAGCGTGCGCCGGCGGGTCGACGTCGATCTTGTTGCTCGCGACGCTGAAGGAGTCCGCCGACAGACCGTCGAAGGTCACGTCCGTCACCGTGGCACCGAGGAAGCCGTTGCCGTTGATCGTGGCGGGCAGCAGCCCGAGCTCGTCGCCCTTCGGCGTCATGCTCGACAGGCTGATGTCGGTGACGCGGTAGACGGTCACCTCGTACTCCTGGACCGGAGCCTGAGACGCATCGATCGAGGGGTCCCACGAGACGAGCGCACCGTCGGTGCCGTACCCGCGGAACTCGATGTTGCCGAAGATGCCCGGCCCGCCGGCCGGCGGAGCCCCGGTGGGCACGTTGACGAGGGCCCGCGACGACCACTCGCTCCAGCCGGCCTCGTTGTGGGAACGGGCGGCGACGTAGTACGTCTGGTTCTCGGTCAGGGTGTCGATGAGGCAGGCGTAGCCGTC
>JAUHYJ010000021.1 GCA_030425785.1 Acidimicrobiia bacterium
CCGCCTGATCGACGACCTCGAGCTGCTCGACTGGACCGACGCCATCAAGGCGATGCAGCGCAACTGGATCGGCCGCAGCCACGGCGCCAACGTCCACTTCCCCATCACGACGACCGACGGCTCGGCCGGCGACATCACCGTGTTCACGACGCGTCCCGACACCCTGTTCGGCGCCACGTTCATGGTGCTCGCACCCGAGCACCCCTACGTCGAGACGTTGACGACCCCCGACCAGGCCGACGCCGTGGCCGCGTACCGGACCGCCGCGGCTGCGAAGAAGGACGTCGACCGTCAGGACGAGAACCGCGAGAAGACCGGCGTGTTCACCGGCTCGTACGCCACGAACCCGTTGAACGGCGAGCCGATCCCGATCTGGATCGCCGACTACGTGCTGATGGGATACGGCACCGGGGCGATCATGGCCGTGCCGGCGGGCGACCAGCGCGACTTCGAGTTCGCCCGGAAGTTCGGCCTCGACATCGTCGCCATCCAGGAACCCCCCGCCGCCTGGTTCGAGGCACACGGCATCGAGCCGTCGGTCGACACGGCGACCTGGCCCGAGGCGTTCGTGGGCGACGCGCCGTACGTCAACTCGACCAACGAGACGCTCGACCTGTCCGGCGTGTCCACGAAGGCCGACGGTGTCGCCATGACCAACGCCTGGCTCGACGCCAACGGCCACGGCGAGGCGACGATCACCTACAAGCTGCGCGACTGGCTGTTCAGCCGTCAGCGGTACTGGGGCGAGCCGTTCCCGATCGTGTACGACGAGGCCGGGTTCCCCCACACCCTGCCCGACGACATGCTGCCGGTCGAGCTGCCCGAGACCGACAGCTTCTCGCCGCGCACGTTCGACCCCGACGACGCCGAGACCGAACCGGAGAGTCCGCTGTCGCGCCTGACCGACTGGGTGAACGTCACCCTCGACCTGGGCGACGGCCCGCAGCAGTACCGGCGTGACACCAACGTCATGCCGCAGTGGGCCGGCTCGTGCTGGTACCAGCTGCGCTACTGCGACCCGACCAACGAGCAGGTCTTCGTCGACCCCGCCGTCGAGGCGTACTGGACGGGCCCGCGGCCCGACGTCCGCCCCGACCACCCGGGCGGCGTCGATCTGTACGTGGGTGGCGTCGAGCACGCCGTGCTGCACCTGCTGTACGCCCGCTTCTGGCACAAGGTGCTCTACGACCTGGGTCACCTGTCGTCGAAGGAGCCGTACGCCCGCCTGTTCAACCAGGGCTACGTGCAGGCCTACGCGTACACCGACGCGCGTGGCGTCTACGTCGACGCCAAGGACGTGGTCGAACGGGACGGCCAGTACTACCTGATCACCGACGACGGTGAGCAGCGGGTCGATCGCGAGTACGGCAAGATGGGCAAGAGCCTGAAGAACTCGGTGAGCCCCGACGAGATGTACGAGGCGTACGGCGCCGACACCCTCCGCCTGTACGAGATGGCGACCGGTCCGCTCGATGCGTCCCGGCCGTGGGAGACCCGCGACGTGGTCGGCATGTACCGGTTCCTGCAGCGGCTGTGGCGCAACCTGGTCGACGAGGACACCGGCGAGTGCACGGTCGTCGACGCGCCGGTCGACCAACCGATCGACCTGGACCTCACACGCCAGCTGCACCGCACGATCGACACCGTCCGGACCGAGATGGACGCACTGCGGTTCAACACGGCGATCGCGAAGCTGATCGAGCTCAACAACGCCGTCACCAAGCTGAACAACACCGGCGCGGCGACACCGCGCGCCCTGGCCGAGCCGATGGTGCTGATGGCAGCGCCGTTGGTGCCCCACCTGGCCGAGGAGCTGTGGCGCAAGCTCGGCCACGACGACACGGTCACGTACGTGCCGTTCCCCGTCGCGGACGAGCAGTACCTGGTCGACGACACGATCGAGGTCCCGGTCCAGGTCAACGGCAAGGTGCGCGGTCGCATCACCGTCGCCGCCGACGCTGATCAGGCGACGCTCGAGGCGCTCGCACTGGCCGACGACAAGGTCGCCGCATCGCTCGACGGAGCGACGCCGAAGAAGGTCATCGTCGTCCCGGGCCGCATGATCAACATCGTGGTCTGAGCCGCGTGTCCGCGACCGACGCCGAGGTCCGACCCGCGCCGGTCATCGCCGCTGCGGTCTCGGCCGCGGTCGCCACCGCGCTGCCCGGCTTCCTGGTCGGCGCGCTCGCCGTCCAGGTCCGCGCCGAGTTCGACGTCTCGACGGCCCGCTACGGCTGGGCGATGAGCGGCTATTTCCTCGCGGCCACCATCGGCTCCGTGCTGCTCGGTCGGCTCGCTCAACGGATCGGACCGCGCCGCCAACTGGTCGGGGCACTGCTCGCCGCCGCCGTCGCGAACGTCCTGGTCGCATCCGCGGCCCGGTCGTTCGGTGCGCTGGTCGCCCTGCTCGCCGTCGCCGGGCTGTGCAACGCCGGCTGCCAGACCGCGGTCAACCTGGCGCTCGCCCGGGCCGGGCTGCCGCGCCTCGGGCTGGCGATCGCGATCAAGCAGTCGAGCATGCCGAGTGCGTCGATGCTGGCCGGCATCGCGGTCCCGGCCGTCGCGCTCACCGTCGGCTGGCGATGGGCGTTCGTCGCCGTCGCTGCGATCACCGTCGTCGCGGCCGGTGTCGTTGCTCGCATCGTCGCGTCGAACGGATCAGCGCCCGTGGGCGGGGCAGCTGCGGCGACGCACCCGGCGCACGACGCCGCCGAGGGATCGTCGACCATCGCGCTCGTGGGGGCCGCCGTGGCCTGCGCATTCCTCGCCTTCGGCGCCGGCGCCCTCAACGCGTGGGTCGTCTCGTCCGGCGTCGATGCCGGTCTCGGGGAGGGCGCCGCCGGGCTGATGCTGTCGGCCGGTGCCGCGCTCGGCGTCGCGATCAGGCTCGCGTGGGGCACGCGCCTCGACACCCTCGACCTGCTGCCGTTCCGCGTGGGCGGGCTGATGGCGCTGGCCGGATCGGTCGGCGTCGCACTGCTCGCCGTGCGGTCGGTGCCGGTGCACCTCGTCGCGACCGCCATCGGCTTCGCCGGCGGCTGGATCTGGCCGGTGTTCACCAACTTCGGCGTCATCCGCGCCAACGTCGGCCGGGCGGCGGCGGCAACGGGCGTCAGCCAGACGGGCGTCTACGTCGGCGTCTTCGTCGCCCCACTCGCCACCGGCGCCCTGATCGAGCGGGTCGGCTACGGCCCGATGTGGCTCGTCACCGCGGCGGCGATGGGCACGGGGGCGGTCATCGCCGTCCGGATCGCGCATCACTTCTAGTGCGCTGATCGCCCGTCGCGGGCGAGAACACGGCAATCGCGTCGTTCGGGACCTTTTTCCCTGGACTTCTGCGCGCCACGGCGCGACCATGAATCCAACAGCAGATCCACGAGGCGCACACAGGGGAAACAGACCCACGACACCGGTACCGGCGAACGTGGCACCTGATCCCGAAACCGACACCGAGTTGTACGGAAAACGCCTCGTGGATCTGCCCGCGTCCGGGCTCGCGTCCACGAGGACGTCGCTCCACGAGGACGTCGCTACACGAGGACGTCGTCGAGCGCGGCAAGGAGCAGGTGGACGTTGCGCATCCGGGCGGTGTGCCCCATCAGGCCGATCCGCCAGCCCTTGCCGGCGAGGTCGCCGAGGCCGCCGCCGATCTCGATGCCGTAGTCGAACAGCAGCGATCGCCGGACGTCGGCCTCGGTCATGCCGTCGGGCAGCTTCTCGTCCGGTACCCACACCGACGTGAGCTGGGGCAACCGGTTGCCCTCGGCTGCGAAGAGCTCGAACCCGCGCTCGACCAGCCCGGCCTGGAGCGCATCACCGCACGCCTGATGACGGGCGAACGATGCCTCGAGCCCCTCGTCGAGCAGCACGCCGAGCCCGGCGTGGATGCCGTACAGGCTCGAGATCGGGGCGGTGTGGTGGTAGGCGCGGGCGCCGCCGCCGGTCACGTACTTGGCGATCATGTTCAGATCGAGGTACCACGACTGCGGCGTGTCGCGCAGCTGGGCGAGCGCGCGGTCGGACACCGTGAGCGGCGCGAGACCCGGCGGCACACCGAGGCACTTCTGGGTGCCCGAGTACGCGATGTCGACACCCCACTCGTCGATGCGCAGGTCGATGCCGCCGAGCGACGTGACGCAGTCGGCCAGCAGCAGCGCATCGCCCTTGTTGGCGCCGAGCATCTCGAGATCGTTGCGGATGCCGGTCGACGTCTCGGCGTGGACGACGGCGATGAGCTTGGGCGCCGGATGGGCGTCCAGCAGTGCCTGGGGGTCGATCGGCGTGCCCCACGGCGCGTCGACGCGCACGACCTCGGCACCACAGCGCGCGGCGACGTCGCACATCCGGCCGCCGAACACGCCGTTGACGCCGATGACGACGGTGTCGCCGGGTCCGACGAAGTTGACGAACGCCGCTTCCATCCCCGCCGACCCGGTGGCCGACACGGCGAAGGTGAGCTTGTTCTCCGTCTGGAACACCGTCCGGAGCCGATCGCCGACCTCGTCCATGAGCTCGATGAAGTCGGGGTCGAGGTGGCCGAGCACGGGGCGCCCGTAGGCCTCGATGACCTCGGGGTACGGGTTGCACGGGCCGGGGCCCATCAGCACGGGATCGCGGTGACGCATGCGGCCACGGTACCGGTTCGGCGGACGCCGCTTCCTGGTGCCGTTCGCAGCTGGGCATCGCGCCCTGCGGCACTGGGGCGGACGAACCGGGCCCGAACTACTCTGCGGCACATGATCATCCATCGCAGCCCGATGCCCGACATCGAGATCCCCGACGTCACGATCACGGCGCACGTGCTCCGACATGCGACCACCAAGCCCGACCATCCGGCGTTGATCGACGGACCGAGCGGCCGGACGTACACCTTCGCCCAGCTCAGCGACGCCATTCACCGTTTCGCCGGGGGGCTCGCAGCACGCGGCTTCGGCAAGGGCGACGTGCTCGCACTGATGGCGCCCAACATTCCCGAGTACGCCATCGTCTTCCACGGGGTGGCGGTCGCCGGTGGCACGGTCACGACCGTCAACCCGACGTACGGCGCCGAGGAGGTCCGGTTCCAGCTCAACGACGCCGGCGCGACCGAGCTCATCACGATCGGGATGTTCGCCGAGACGGCCGCCGCCGCCATCGAGGGCACGCGCGTGTCGGAGATCATGACGCTCGACGGTGCCGACGGCACGATCAACGCGATCGAACTGCTCGCCGCCGACCCGATCGAGCAGGTCCCCGTCGACGTGGCGAACGACGTCGTCGTGCTGCCCTACTCCTCG
This sequence comes from Acidimicrobiia bacterium, assembly GCA_030425785.1. Lineage (GTDB taxonomy): Bacteria > Actinomycetota > Acidimicrobiia > Acidimicrobiales > Ilumatobacteraceae > Ilumatobacter. The sequence goes on from JAUHYJ010000021.1 coordinate 5,277, forward strand.
GGCACGACCGGCCTGCCGAAGGGGGTGATGCTCACCCACCGCAACCTGGTCGCGAACTGCCTGCAGACCGAGCCGTGCATCAACGCGACCGACGACGAGGTCGCGCTCGCCTTCCTGCCCTTCTTCCACATCTACGGCATGCAGGTGCTGATGAACCTGGCCCTGTCGACCGGTGCGACCGTCGTCACGATGCCGCGCTTCGATCTCGAGCAGTCGCTCGAGCTCACGCAGCGCCACAAGGTCACCCGCTTCTACGCGGTGCCGCCCGTCGTGCTCGCCCTGGCGAAGCACCCGCTCGTCGACCAGTACGACCTGTCGAGCGTCGTCCAGGTGTTCTCGGGCGCGGCGCCGCTCGGCGCCGACCTGGCGGCACAGGCGTCCGAGCGGCTCGGTTGCGAGGTGGTGCAGGGCTATGGCATGACCGAGCTCAGCCCGGTCAGCCACTGCACGGTCGAGGGCGACTTCCGCCCCGGCACCTCGGGGGTCACGGTCGGCAGCACCGAGATCCGTCTCGTCGACCCCGACACCGGCGAGGACAAGGGCGTCGGCGAGGAGGGCGAGCTCTGGGTCCGCGGGCCACAGGTGATGAAGGGCTACCTCAACAACGACGAGGCGACGAAGATCACCATCGACGATGACGGTTGGCTGCACACCGGCGACGTCGCCGTCCTCGACGAGCACCATCACGTGTCGATCGTCGACCGGGTCAAGGAGCTCATCAAGTACAAGGGCTTCCAGGTGCCACCCGCCGAGCTCGAGGCATTGCTCGTCGCGCACCCGAAGGTCGCCGACGTCGCCGTGATCGGTGTCCCCGACGACGAAGCAGGCGAGCTCCCGAAGGCCTTCGTGGTGCCGGCGCCCGGCGCCGACGTCACCGCCGAAGAGCTGCAGGAGCACGTGGCCGAGCACGTCGCCGGCTACAAGAAGATCCGCCAGGTCGAGTTCGTCGACGAGATCCCGAAGTCGCCGAGCGGCAAGATCCTCCGCCGCATGCTGCGCGACGGGTGACGCCCGGCCCACACGACACACACCGTGGGTGAGACGTCGACCGCTCGACGGCGTCGACGGCCCTCCCTGCTCCAGGATCGCTCGAGACCGTCGCGAGGCGCAGACGGGCATGACCCCGGTTCGCTCCCGTGCGCAGCCGCGTCCTGCTCGGTGAACGTCCCGCTGCGCTTCCGGGTGAGGGCCAGCGTTCAGCGGGCCAGCCGGCCCACCGATCACGTGCCGCCACGAACCGCCCCGCTCACCCGGGCGGCTGGTCGCGCCAGGGCAACACGGGGTCGCGCATCGCGGGGTGCAGTGCGAGCAACCGCCGAATCCGTGCACTGTCGACGGCGGCGGCATCGGCACGGGGCTGGCACGTGTCGCACCAGGTGATCGATCTCCCCCACGGCGTCGAACGCTCGTCGGCATACCCGAGGCGGTCGCCGCACACCGGGCACGGTCGTCGCCCGCGCCCGTGCATCCAACGCGCATCGGTGTCCAGCCGCCGCCCCGTCGTGTTCTGGCGGCGCAGCCGAGCATTGGCCCGGATGAGCGCAGTACCCGTCGCTGCGAGCGCGACCAGATCGTCGACGGTGCCGACGGGCTGGAACGGGTGCACGCCCGCGATGAACGGCACGTCGTTCGCATAGACGTTGCCGAAGCCGGCGACCCGGCGTTGGTCGAGCAGGGCACCTGCGAGTGGTGTCTCGCCGGTGCGTGCCAGCCGTGTCGCGACGTCGGTCGGGTCGGGTGGCCCGGCGGTCGCGCACAGGTCGGGCCCGAGGTGCTCGGTCACGGCGTGCTCGTCGGCGGTCCGGATCAGCTCGAGCACCGGTACCGATTCGCCGATCAGCGGACCGGACGTCAGCCACAACTCGATCCGGCGCTTCCACTCCGGCGCGGTCGACCGGCGACCGACCTGGAAGGTCCCGTCCATCTTCAGGTGCACATGCAGCGAGCGGGCGTCGTCGAAGCGCACGAACAGGTGCTTGCCGTACGCGTCGGCGTCGACGAGTGTCGTGCCGGCCAGGTCGCGCCCGGCAAGGCGGGGGTCGCGCATCACCGACCGCTCGACGCGTTCGCCGGCGAAGCGTTCGTTGATGCGATCGGCGAGGATTCGGAGGGTGTCGCCCTCGGGCACGTCGCCGATCGTACGGGTTACGTAGCGTCGCGCTCATGAGAGCGGCGAGACATGAGCACTGACAGCGACCCGACGCACACCGACCCGACGCACACCGACCCGACGCACACCGACCCGACGCACACCGACACGGTGCACACCGACCCCGTGCACACGGACCCCGTGCACACCGACACACGCGGACCGGTCCGCATCATCACGATCGACCGACCCGACGTCCGCAACGCGGTCGACCGGCCGACGGCCGACGCGCTCGCCGCCGCGTTCACCGATGCCGAGGCCGATGACGACATCTCGGTCACCGTCCTCACCGGCGCCGGCGGGACCTTCTGCGCCGGCGCCGACCTGAAAGGACTCTCGGAGGGTCGCGGCAACCGTGTGCTCGACGACATGACCGCCGCCGGACCGATGGGCCCGAGCCGGATGGTGTTCGCCAAGCCGGTCATCGCAGCGGTCGAGGGGTTCGCGGTCGCCGGCGGGCTCGAGCTGGCACTGATGTGCGACCTGCGCGTGGCCGCCACCGACGCCGTGTTCGGTGTCTACTGCCGACGATGGGGCGTGCCGCTCATCGACGGCGGCACCGTGCGGCTCCCGCGCATGATCGGCCACAGCCACGCACTCGACCTGATCATCACCGGCCGCGGCGTCAGCGGTGACGAAGCGCAGCGGATGGGCCTCGCCAATCGGCTCACCGAGCCCGGCAGCGCACTCGCGGGCGCGATCGAGCTGGCCGCGCAGGTCGCGGCGTTCCCACAGCTGTGCATGCGCTCCGATCGCCGGTCGAGCTACGAGCAGTGGGACCTGTCGTTCGCCGACGCCATGGCCAACGAGACCCAGCTCGGCTTGGCCGTGATCGACAGCGGTGAAACCCTCGACGGCGCGACCCGCTTCGCCGACGGCGCCGGCCGCCACGGCGCCTTCTGACGGTTCGGGGTCCGACGTTCAGGCCTGACGTTCGGGGCCCGGTGTTCAGTCGTGCGATCGACGGGTCGCACCGGACCCGAAGCAACAGAACGACGAGGCGACGGCCCAACGGCTCAGGTCGTCGTCGCGGAGCCAGGTCGACCTGACCTTCGCCACGGCGAGCCCGAAGGGCGTCCCGTCCATCATCTCGCGGTGGACCGCGGCGACGAACTCACCGCACTCGAGCTCGCGCACGATGGTGAGCGGTGCGAGCACCGACGCCGCACCGCGGGCGAGCAGCACGGCGGCGAGTCCGAGCACCTCCGAGCCGCCCGTCCCCTGGTGTGCGCCGCCCTCACACGACGACAGAACGGCCAGCCGGCATCCGACCCGTTCCGGCACCGAGTCGTGCAGCGTGACCTCGCCGTCGGCGAGCTCGAACGTCGACAGCAACGGTCGCTCGGCCCGAAACCGCCCGTGCGCCGCGACGTGAACGAGGTCATGAGCTCCGAGCATGGTGCGGACGGTCGCGGCGGCCGCCCCGGCGCCCGTGGCCTCGTCGACGCGCCCGTAGGCGGTCCGAAGACTCGCCCGCTCGACCTCGTGCTCCGCGAGGTTCGGCCCGGCGACGAAGCCGGCGGTCCGCACCGGGCCGGACGCACGTCGGTCGGCGTCCAGCCAGAGCCGGCAGCTCGGGCTGATCACGACCGGCCGGTCGGCGATCGACGTCAACCCCGACCAGGGGACGCCGTGCAACTCGTCGACGGGGACGATGATGACGCTCACGTCGTCGGGGAGATCGAGGGGTCCGAGCAAGAGGTCGTCGAGCAGTCGCGCAGCCCGTTGTGCGCGCGCCGACGAGTCGTCGGGCTCGGCTGCCGCTCGATCGAGCCAGACGACGACACGGTCGCGCTCGTGCACGACCGATCGAAGATCTGCCACATCGATCAGCCGGTTGTCCGACGCGCTGCAGACGACCGCCCACACCCGCCCCGCGGCGACGACCCACTGGACCAAGCGGCGCCCTTCGAGGCGTGCGGCCAGCTCGGAGACGAGCCGATCTGCACCGTCCTGCGTGAGCGGCCGGTGTCGTTCGCCGTCAGCGAGCTCGTCGTGCAGGGCCCGGGCCCGCGTCCCCTCGCTCGCGGCCAGCACGAGTTCGGCGTCGCCCAGCCCCACCGCGACCTCGATGAGCCATCGGCTCAGATCGGCGCCCAACCGGACCGCGGCCGATCTGGCCTCGAGGTCGGCAGCTTCCGCGACGATCCCGTCGAGGAAGTCGAGCCCTGCGAGACAGGCATCCACCGATCCTGCGGCATCGCCGGACTCCGCCCGGGCGACCGCCTCGGCGAACCATCCGATGAGGGCGAGGTCGCGCCGATCACCGAAGGCGTGCAGGCGGAGTGACGCGATGTCGTCGGCCACCGCGTCCCAGGCTCCGATGCGCCAGGCTGCCCGCAGGCGTTCAGCGACGAGCGCGTCGGCCGGCTCGTGCCAGCCGAGGTGACGCAGGCGTTCGACGACATCGGCGGATCGATCGAACGCCGGCGCGGTCACGGCGTCGGACAGCGCGAGGTCGGCGCACGCACCGATCGCGTCGACGTGATCGATCATGTCGGGGCGGCCTGTCGCCGCCAGGTGCGACCTCGCCGCGGCGGCGGTGCGTGCAGCGTCGCGCGAGCGTCCGGCGCGTAGCTCGGTCTGGGCGCACATCAGCAGCGCGTCACCGGTGAGCACCGCGTTCCCGGAGGGCAGCGCCGTCTCGAAGGCACGGTGTGCCGCTGCGACCGCGTCGTCGAGCAGACCGAAGTGCATCATCACCTCGGCACGATCGATCTCCATCCAGGTCGCGATCCGGTCGGGCCGCCCCGCCGCGGTCAGCAGCGCGTCGGCACGTTCGAACGCCGCGAGCGCGTCGTACAGACGGCGGGCGCGCCCATAGAGCGCGCCGGTGTTCGCGTGGCACTGCCCTTCGGTCGCGGTCATCCCCAGTCGACGGGCGAGGTCGGCGGCTGCCAGGAAGTCGGCCTCGGCCGCGACGAGTTCTCGCTGTTGCAGCAGCACGACCCCGCGATTCTGGTGCAGCCGCAGCCGGTCGCGGTCGTCGGCACCCGCGGCGAACAGGCGGTCGCACCGGTCGAGCGCGACCAACGAGTCGGGCAGGTGGCCGGCGTGCAGCAGCACCAGTCCCCGCTGTAAGAACACACGTCCGAGCGCCACTCCGTCACACTCGGCCTCGAGCACATCCAGTCCGGCGAGCGCCTCGGCGACCGCCCCGGCCTCGGCGAACACGATCGCCGAGGTCATGAGGACCGATGTCCGCGTCTCGGCCGGGACGTCGACGGCCGACCGGAGCGCGACGACGGCTTGTCGGAGCGTCTCGGTCGCAGCGGGCGTTCGTCCGAGCTCGAACTGGGCGCGGCCGGCGGCGTACAAGAGCAGGATGCGGTCCGGCTCCGAAGGCATCTGGTCGAGGGATCGCTGCGCCTCGTCGAGGGCGCGCTCGGGCGACTGCAGCACGACTCGATCCCACGCCGAGACCGTGTCGAATTCGGGATGTGCGCTGCCCACGATGTGACATGCTCTCACGACATGGCGACCTCATCGACGACTCCGAAGACAACTGCGCCGGCAACGACGCCGTGGGACACCCGCGTCGTCATGCGTGCGGGCGCAGCGGGGCCACCGGTCTCGTATCGGCCCAACCAGGTGATCGTGCAGCGACGATCGCTGGCAACGATCGCCAAGCGCCTCGGGCTGCCCGTCGACCGCCTCACCGTGCGACCCATCGCGCCGGTCGACGAACCCGAGCCCGACGACCTGGTCGTGGTGGCCGGCATCCCCGACCCCGTCGCCCTGGTCGGAGAACTCCGGCGCATCGATCACGAGGCGCAGCTCAACCACGTGTTCTTCGCGCATCCGGCCTCGCGGCCGAACCCGTCGACCACCCCGTACCCGTCGACCACCCCGTACCCGTCCACGACCCCGTACCCGTCGACCACCCCGTACCCGTCCACGACCCCGTATCCGTCCACGACCCCGTATCCGTCGACCACCCCGTACCCGTCCACGACCCCGTATCCGTCGACCACGCCCTACCCGTCGACCACGCCCTACCCGTCCACGACGCCGTACCCGTCCACGACGCCCTACCCGTCGGGGACGAGCGCAGACGGGTGTTGTGCGCCGCCGTGTGGTTGGTGGACCGGGCAGATCGAGGCGCCGCGAACGTCGACGGCGCGTCCGGCCATCGCTCTGGCCGAGGCCGATCGCTCGCACCGCCTCCCGATCGACGGCACCGGCTGCAACGTCCTCGTGCTCGACACCGGGTCGTGGCCGAAGATCGCTGCCGCGGGCGCACCCGTCGACGCCAACGGCAACCCGACCGATCCCGTCGCGCTCGAGGCGATGAAGTTCCTGGCGACCGTGTTGCCGCCCGGCACCCCCGACCCGGAGGACCAGGACGTGTACGACGGGGACGGCAACCGGCGACTCGACCCGGCGGCCGGTCACGGCACGTTCATCGCCGGCATCTTCGCCAACCTCGCACCCGGGTCGACCGTGACGTGCGAACGAGCGCTCAGCTCGTTCGGCGACACCGACGACGCCGCCGTCGCCGCCAAGCTGCTCGAGATGTTCCCCGACGACGGCTCCGAGAAGCCGCCGTTCGACATCGTGTCGATGTCATTCGGCGGCTACTGCGACGACGACGACCCGCCGATCGCCATCGCCGCTGCGATCGCGACGATCCAGGCCAGGTACAACAAGGTCGACCCGACGTCCGAGGAGATCATCCGCGACCGCGTCGTGTTCGTCGCGTCGGCGGGCAACGACGCCACCTGCCGGCCGACGTGGCCGGCATCGTTCGAGAACGTGATCGGCGTTGCGGCGCTCGGCCCCGACGGCCCCGCGTGGTTCACGAATCACGGGCCGTGGGTGAACGCCTGTGCGCCCGGTGTCGACATCGTGAGCACGTTCTACGATCTCGGGCCGCAGGCCCGAGATGACGGCGAAGACTTCGATGGCTGGGCCAAGTGGAGCGGCACATCGTTCTCCGGGCCGATCGTCGCGGCGAGCATCGCGTGGGAGTGGATGTGTCGCCGCAACGGCGGCGTACCCGGCGACGCCGCGGCATGGCTGATCGACCGGCCGTCGCACTACCGATTCCCGGGCCTCGGCACCGTGGTGAACGCCGTCTGATCGGCCGACGCGGTTGGAGATCCGCCGACGGAGCTACCGAGCGCTCCTCGGCGCGTCCGGCGCCGCCAACCTCGCCGACGGCATCGGCACCGTCGCGTACCCGTGGCTCGCGTCCGCGGTCACACGCTCGCCGACGCTGATCGCTTTCGTCGTCGCGGCGCAACGTCTCCCCTGGCTGCTGTTCAGCCTGCCGGCCGGCGTCGTCGTCGACCGTGGTGACCGCCGCCGGCTGATGGCGATCGCGGACGCAACGCGTGGCCTGATGACGGTGGCGGTCGCGATCGGCGTCGCGGCATCCGGTTCGCTGGCGAGCATCGACGACGTCGCCGGATCCGAGACCAACGTGGCGCTCTACGTCCTCGTCGTCGCGGCGACAGTGTGCCTCGGATGCGCCGAGGTGCTACGCGACAACGCCGCCCAGTCGCTCGTGCCGTCGATCGTCGACGACACCGACCTCGACGGCGCCAACGGCCGGCTGTGGATCGTCGAACGGCTCGGCAACCTCCTGCTCGGCCCCGGCATCGGGTCGCTGCTCCTGCTCGCGGCGTACAGCCTGCCGCTGTTCGTCGAGGCGGGCGCCTTCTTCCTCGCCGCCGCACTGATCCTCGCCGTGGCACCGAGCGCCGGGACCCGACACCGACCAGCCACGACGTCGGGCAGCGGTGCGTCGTTCTCACAGGAACTCCGCGACGGGCTCGCGTTCGTCTGGCACTCGCCGCCGCTCCGCACGATGGCCCTGGCGCTCGGCGGGCTCAACCTCGCCAACTGGATCGGCTCGGGCACCTATGTGCTGTTCGCACAGGAGGTCATGGAGATCGGGCCGGTGCTGTTCGCCGTCGTGGCCACCGGCGGCACGATCGGCGCCGTCCTCGGCGGCTGGGCGGTGCCGCGTGTCTCACGTGCGGTCGGTGGTGGCACCACGCTCGCCGGCTCGGTCGGCGGGCTCGTCGCGGTGGCGGTCGGCATCGGCGCGATCCCGACCTGGCCGTCGGTGTTCGCGTTCGCGATCGTCGAGTCATTCTGCTTCACGCTCTGGAGCGTCACGACCCTGAGCGCTCGCCAGGCGTCGATTCCGGACGAGATGTTCGGTCGCGCCAATGCGGCGCACCGCTTCTTCGGCTGGGGTGCGATCTCGATCGGCGCTGCGATGAGCGGCCTCATCGTCGCCGTCGTCGAGGGCGCCCTCGACCGCGAGGCGGCGCTGCGCTCGGTGTGGTTCGTCGCCGCCGCGCTCTACGCCATCGTGTTCATCGTCGTGTTGCGGACGCTGACCGACGAACGGCTGGCCGCGTTGCGAGCCGGGCACGGGAGCGCCGACATCACCCCGTGATCACCGAGGTCGCAGTCGCTGAGCCGGTGACCGGTCAGCGCGTGACCGGTCAGCCCGTGATCCAGGGCGTCGCGACATCGATCCCGGGCAGGTCGAGTTCGAGCCGCACCGGGAACTCCGGTGCGTCGATCACGAGCTCGCCGAGCTCATCGGTGCGGTACTCGTCGACCTCACCGTCGGGCCCGCTCGTGACCCGGCAGTCGACCGCCAGTGGCGGTTCGATCATGACGATCATCGTGGAGCCGGTGAGATGCACACGGATCACGAAGTCGCCCGCGCCGTACCGGAACGAGCGTCGCCCGTTCGAACCCCCACGAACGCCGACCAACTCGTCGCTCGCCGAGTCGAACAGCAACTCGGCGAGCACGGCGTCCGCCCGACGCCACTGGAACGCATCGAGTGCCGCCGCCGACAGGTGCTCGGGCACCGGTGGCAGGTCGTGGTCGAACGCCTCGCCGATCCGGCGGATCAGGGCGTCGTCGGGCATCGGCATGTCGCTCACGAGCCGCCCCCGTCGTGGTCGAGCAGCTTGCGCATCTTGTCGAGACAACGCTGCCGGGTCGGGCCGAGCGAACCGATCGGGCGCCCGAGCAGCTCGCTCGCCTGGTCGTAGGAGACCGGCGGGTCGGTCAGCACCAGCACCGCGATGATCTCCCGGCACGTGTCGTCGAGCCGCCCGAAGGCCGTGCGGAGGACCGCGGCCTCCTCGGCGTCGATCACATCGGCAGCATGGTCGCCGTCGTCGCCGGGGAGCGTCTCGAGCAGCGTGCCCAGCCCGCCGCCGGCGGCCTCGGGCGACGAGTCGGGCAGGCCGACCGGCAGACGGCTGCGCTGCCGGAGGATCTGACGGACCTCGTTGGCCGCCGTCGTCGCCAACCAGCCGGGGAGCTTCTGGGGGTCCCGG
>JAUHYJ010000589.1 GCA_030425785.1 Acidimicrobiia bacterium
CCGCGCAGCGAGAAGTAGACCTCGAACACGGTCTCGAACGCACGCCAGTGCGAGTTGTTCTTGATCAGCGTCGCGCCGAGGGCGTACTTGAACGCCTCGCGGTCGTCGATCGGGATGTGCTGCACCGCCTCCATCGCGTCGAGGTTCTCGGTCAGGCTGACGGGCAGCCCGGCGTTGCGCAGCTCGATGACGAAGCCGTTCAAGAGGTCGAGCATCGACCCCGTCGGCTTGCCGGAGAGATTGGTGGTGGTGCTCATCGCGATCGTCGGGCCGTCACGCCTCGACGTCGAGCTCCTTGGCGGCCTTGGCGATGTCGGTCTGGTACTTGAGCAGGATGTGCAGCGTCTCCTTGGCGGTCTGCTCGTCGATCGTGTCGATGTTGAGCAACAGGAGCGTGCGCGCCCAGTCGAGCGTCTCGGAGACCGAGGGCGCCTTCTTGAGATCGAGGGTGCGGATCGACCGGACGATCCGGCTCACCTGGTCGGCCAGGTGCTCGGTGATCTCGGGCACCTTGGTGAGGACGATCTCCTTCTCGCGCTCCATCGTCGGGTAGTCGACGTGGAGGTACAGGCAGCGCCGCTTGAGCGCCTCGGAGAGCTCACGGGTGTTGTTCGAGGTGAGGAACACGAGCGGGATCTGCTTGGCCTCGATCGTGCCCAGCTCGGGGATCGACACCTGGTAGTCGGAGAGGATCTCGAGCAGCAGGGCCTCGGTCTCGACCTCGACGCGGTCGACCTCGTCGATCAGGAGCACGACCGGGTCGTCGGCCGAGATCGCCTCGAGCAACGGCCGGGTGAGCAGGAACTCGTCGGAGAAGATGTCGTCGTGGACCTCGCTCCAGGAGTCGGCGTTCTTGTCGGCCTGGATGCGCAGCAGCTGCTTCTTGTAGTTCCACTCGAACAGCGCCTTGCTCTCGTCGAGCCCCTCGTAGCACTGCAGGCGGATCAACCGGGCACCCGTCATCTCGGCGACCGACTTGGCCAGCTGGGTCTTGCCGGTACCCGCCGGGCCCTCGACGAGCACCGGCTTGCCGAGTCGGTCTGCGAGGAACGCCACACCGGCGATGCCCTCGTCGGCGAGGTAGTTGACGGCCTTCAGGCCCTCGCGGACCTGGGGCACGCTCTCGAACCGGTTCACGACTTCAGCTGCCATATGGGGTTCACGCTACCCCTCCGCTTGACCGCAGGGTCAATCGGATACCGCGCCCTCGCAGATCGGATGTCCGCGAGAATCCCGGTCACGACGCCGACCATCCGGGAGTAGGAGGTTGTGGACCGTCGATGCGAACCCGGATCGGCGACACCCACCCGGGGCATGACCGACGCACAGGAGCACTTCGAACGCCTCTTCGAGGCCCACGAGCACCACATCCGCGCGTACTGCGCACGCCGCCTCGATGCCGCCTCCGTCGACGACGCCGTGTCGGAGACGTTCGCCGTCGCCTGGCGCAAGGTCGACGACCTGCCTCAAGGTGACGGCATCCTCCCCTGGCTCTACGCCGTCGCCCACCGCGTGGTCCAACACGCGTGGCGCGGGAGTGGCCGGCGCGCACGACTCCACGACCGGGTGCGGTCGTCGATCGATCGTCCGACGGCAGAGACGGCCGACGACGTCGCCGAGCGCGAGGACCGCCGGCTGGTGCTCGCAGCCGCCGCCCGACTGAGTCCTGACGACCAGGAGATCCTGCGGCTGACGCTGTGGGAGGAGCTGACGCCCTCGGACGCGGCGGTCGTGCTCGAGATCAGCGCCGAGGCTGCCCGGCAACGGGCGAGCCGCGCCCGCAAGCGGCTCGGCGACGAGTTCCGCCGAGTCTCCGGTCCGACGACGAGCCTCCCCGACGGCAGGACGATGACATGAGCGATCACCGAACCGACGACGACATCGCCCGACTGTTCGCCACGGCCAACCCGGTACCCCAGCGGCTGGGCCCCGATGCCAACGGAGACGAGCCCGGGCGCCCGCTCCGACACCGCGCCGAGAGGAGCGACATCATGCTGCACGTCGACGAGACGCGTCCGGACGCGCCCGATCGACCATGGCGAACACGAGGGTGGCTCATCGGCATCGCGGCAGCAGCCCTCGTCGTCGTGGTCGGGTTCGCCATCGCACGCGACGGCGACGACGTGCCCGCTGACGACACCGACGTGACGCCGCCTGCGATCACGACGCCCGACACGATGGACGCGCCCGGCTCGGCTGTGCTCGATCAGGTCGTGGACGCCTTCAACGGGCGCGACGCCGCCGCGCTCCGCGCGACCCTGGCTGCCGACGCCGACGATGCCGCCGTCGACGTCATCGAGGAGTTGATCGTCGAGTTCGAGTGGTACGACGCGTTCGGATGGCGCTGGACCGACCTCTCGTGCACCGACGAGGGTCCGGAGCGGGTCGTCTGCGACGTCACCGAACAGAACCGACTGACCGACTACTCCGGTGTGCTCAGGTTCGTCAGCTTCGACGCACATGTGGTCGACGGCGCGATCGAGACGTTGCTCATGCGCTACGACACGGACCAGTTCTCGGCGTTCGCGTTCGGGCCGTTCATCGAGTTCGTCGCCGGGACGAACCCCGACGATGCGGTTCGCATGTGGAGCGAGGGCGGCGCCGAGTCGAGCGCGGCGCGCACCGAGCTGTTCGACCGGTACCTGACCGCGTTCACCGCCGAACCGACCCCGCCGATGGCACCGCACCGGGCCGTCCTGTCGGCACACGGCACCCCTCGTCCCGAACGGGCCGACATCGCCGATCTCTTCGCTCCCGGCGGCTCGATCTCCGATGCGTGGATCGACGACCCCGAGTCGTACGACGGTGTGTTGGACGTGCTCGCGGCGTGGGGGTTCGACTGGAATCTCGTGAGTCCGAGCTGCGA
>JAUHYJ010000590.1 GCA_030425785.1 Acidimicrobiia bacterium
GCGATCTCGAAGGGCCGGAAGGCGTACTCGAAGCCGGAACGGACCGCGTTGAACACGGCGTTGCCGCGCAGGTCGAGCGTGATGAGCAGGACCGACGTCAGCAACAAGATGATCATCGTGCGGCGCCGACCGGCCGAGTAGATCGCCATGGGGCCGGGGGATCAGTCGTCGCCGCCGAGCGACATCAGCCCCCGCATGGCATCGATGTTCTCGAGGGCCCGCCCCGACCCGATGACGACGCTGTACAGCGGCTCGTCGGCCACACGGATCGGCATGCCGGTCTCGTGTGACAGGCGTTGGTGCAGCCCACCGAGGAGTGCACCACCACCGGTGAGCATGATGCCGTCCTCCATGATGTCGGCGGCGAGCTCCGGTGGGGTCTTGTCGAGCGTGGTCTTCACGGCGTCAATGATCGCGCCAACCGGCTCGGCGAGGGCTTCGCGCACGTGTTCGGTCGTCAACTGAATCGTGCGGGGCAGGCCGGACACGAGGTCGCGACCGCGGATGTCGGCGGTGACCTCGTCCTCCATCGGCCAGGCCGAACCCATCTGGATCTTGATCTCCTCGGCGGTGCGGTCACCGATCGCGAGGGAGAATTCCTTCTTGACGTACTGGGCGATCGCGTCGTCGAGCTCGTCGCCCGCGACCCGCACCGACTGGGCGGTGACGATGCCGCCGAGCGAGATGACGGCGACCTCGGTCGTGCCGCCGCCGATGTCGACGATCATGTTGCCGCTCGGCTCGTGCACCGGCAGGTCGGCACCGATCGCCGCGGCCATCGGTTCCTCGATGACGTAGACCGGCTTGCGGGCGCCGGCGTACTCGGCGGCATCGGTGACCGCACGCTGCTCGACGCCGGTGATGCCCGACGGCACGCAGATGATCATCCGGGGCTTCGACCACTTGCTGCCGTGCACCTTCTGGATGAAGTACCGCAGCATCTTCTCGCACACCTCGAAGTCGGCGATGACGCCGTCTTTCAGGGGGCGGATCGCCTTGATGTGGTTGGGTGTGCGCCCCATCATCCGCTTGGCCTCGAGGCCGACCGCGACGGGGCGTCCGTCGTTGACGTTGATCGCCACGACCGACGGCTCGTCGAGGACGATGCCCTGGCCGCGCGCGTAGATGAGGGTGTTGGCGGTGCCGAGGTCGATGGCGAGGTCGCGTCCCAGACTCAGCGGGTTCCCACGTGCCACGGCGACCTCCTCTCGTTCTGCTGTCTACTCATCACGATGCGCCTGCGCAACCAGTGTCGCGCAAGCAGACAATGTTACAAGCCGGGGAAGAAGATGCCGATCTCGCGTTCGGCGCTCGCGAGGCTGTCGGAACCGTGGACGAGGTTCTCGGTGAAGAGGATGCCGTAGTCGCCGCGGATGGTGCCGGGCGCCGCCTTGGCCGGGTTGGTCGTGCCCATCATGTGGCGCACGACCTCCCAGGTGTCCTCCGGCCCCTCGATGACCATGGCGACGACGGGGCCGCGCGACATGAACTCGACGAGGTCGTCGTAGAACCCCTTGCCGACGTGCTCTTCGTAGTGCCGGGCGAGCGTGTCCGCGTCGAGCGTGCGGAGATCCATGGCGACGATGTCGAGGTTCTTCTGCTCGAAGCGCGAGACGATCTCGCCGACGAGCTTGCGCTCCACGGCGTCGGGCTTCAGCAGGACCAGGGTGCGATCGGACATGGCCGGAGAGGCTATCGGCGCGAGCCCGCGCCCGCGGCGCCGCCGAACGGATCTGTGTCGGCGCCGTCGGCTGCGTATCGTCGACGGAGATGGCCGACGACGACCTCATCGCCGGGCCGCGCTGGCGGACGCGGACGACACCGGAACGACGCCACCGCCTGGCGCTCGTCACGTTCGCCGTCGTCATGGTGCCGGGGCTCGCGTTGATGGTCGGTGCGATCTGGGTGCTCGGGCAGCTCGGCGCGCCGACGTGGGTGGCGATCCTGCCGTGGCTGCTGCCGACCGCCGGCGTGGTGACCTGGGCGCTCGTCCGACCGTCGGTGGCCGAGGCGACCGACGACGACGAGCAGACCTGGGCCGGCTTCGCGATCCGCTACGTCATCGTGGGCGAGACCGACCCGCGTCCGACCGCGGCTCGTCTCGCCGCCGCCACGGTGTTCGGCGGACCGATCGGCTGGTCGGTGGCAGTCGTCGGCACACTCGCGATCGCCGGGCTGGCCTGAGCCCGCGCGCGACGTCGCACCGACCCGCGACGACTCGGTCAGGTATCGAGCGCTGGGCGGACCACTGCGAACTGGTACTCCCAACGCGAGCCCGGCTCGACCACCATCGTCTCGACGTGCTCGACGGTCGCGTGTTCGGCGAGCATCGCGGCGAATCGTTCGTGGTTCCGGAGCGCGAAGAATCGGTACGGGCGCAGGTCGCCGTGTTCGGAGATCCCCTCGAAGTCGAAGCCGCCCCAGGTGCCGATCGCCACCGGCGCACCTGGCCGCGCGAGCGCGATCAACCCGGCCAGCGCTTCGCCGAACCGGTCGTCGGGCACGTGGACGAGCGTGCTCATGCACCACACGGCGTCGAAGCTCGCAGCAGCGAGCGGCGGCGCGTAGATCGACCCGCAGATCCCGACCAGACCCCGCGAGCTCATCTCGGCGACGTTGCCGGGCGTCAGGTCGACGCCGACCGTGTCGAAGCCGGCGTCGTGGAAGTGACCCACGTCGAGGCCCGGCCCCGCTCCCACGTCGACGACGGAGCGACGGCCCTCGGCCCGCAGCAACGCGACGAACGATCCGAAGATGGCGGCGCGATGTGGACCGTGCCCCGTGCGCCGACCGAGCGCGGCCTCCTGCTCGTAGTACGCGATCAGATCGTCGTCGAGCCCCGGAACCACGTCAGCGCACGAACT
>JAUHYJ010000591.1 GCA_030425785.1 Acidimicrobiia bacterium
TGACCCGGCTGACCGAGTCCATCGAGGAGATCGAGCGCCTCGAGCCCCGGCCCGGCGAGGATCACGATCTCGAGGAGCGACGCGAGGTCCTGCGACACGTCGAGGAGCTCGACCGTGTCGCGGAGATGGGCGTCACCCGGCTCTACGACCTCCTGTCCGACGCCCCCGTCCACAGCCCCGACGGCGGCGTCGCCCTGCCGCCCTACGCGCGGGTCTGGGTGGTGTGAGGCGCACGGGACGGCGCGGGCAATCGCCCCGCCGCCCGGCTTCGGTTCGCCTTATGCGGCCGGGTCGATCCCGCCCATGATCACCCCGACCGCTTCGAAGTAGACCTCGCGAACATCCTCGGGGACGAGCGAAGGTGCCAGGGTGACGAGCAGGCTGTAGCCGAAGGCGGCGATGGTGCCGATCGTGATCAGGCTGTTCATGTCGGCGGTCCGGTGGCGCAGGGTGAGCCAGCCGGTGCGGTGGATCGGCCACCCGGTGTAGAGCATCACCGGGGTGATCAGCGCCAGCTGGAACCAGCGGTTCATCATGAACTCGGGCACCCACGTGGCACCGAACAGGTCCATCGCCATCACGGCGAACACGACCGGTGCGGACAGGACCGCGCCGATCGCAACGCGCCGCGACAGGTCGCGGATCTCGGCGCGGCGCTCGGCGGCCTCGCGGTCCTCGGTGTCGACAGAACCCGGTGCGGGGCGGGGGACGAGGCGGTAGCCGGCGTCGGCGACGGCAGCCTGGAGCTCAGCCGGGGTGATCTGGCCCGGGTCGAACTCGACGGTGGCGCGCTCGGTGCCGAAGCTCACGTCGACCCGGTCGACGCCGGGCAGCTCCCCGAGCACCGACTCGATGTTCACCACACACGAGGCACACGACATGCCCGACACCCGGAACTCCGCCTGCTCGGTGGCGAGTGGGCGGTCGGTGGTGGGTCCGACGCCGACCGCACGAGCGGTCTCGTGCGGTCGGTCATCGGTGGGGGAGGACCCGTCGGCCGGCTCGACGATCAACGAGCCGTGGATCATGTTCATGCCGCATGCGAAGTCGAACCTGCCGGCCCGGTCGGGGGTGAGCTCGAGCGTCGCCGTGCCGAATGCCGGCAGCGTCTTGGACGCCGCGAAGTCGGGGAACACCACCCGCGACGTGCAGTCGCCGGACTCCTGGCGATCGAACACCAGCCGGACCGGTACTCCTTCGCGGACCCGGATCAGGTCGGGCGAGTAGCCACCCTTGACCGTGACGTGGACCTCTTGAACGCCGCCGACGAGCTCGGCCCGGCGGGCCTGCTTCGGACCGAAGAAGAACCAGGCGAGGAACCCCGCCGTCAACACCCCTGCGAGGACCACCAGCAGTTCGATCGGTTCCATGTCGGGCCTCCTTCGCTCTAGCCTGCTTTCATCGTATAGGGGTAGGGGGTATAAGTCAACGACGAATGGTCAACAAATAGCCTGTTGGGACGAAGTGCTCTAGTAAATACCCCTAGGGGGTAGGACTATGAGGATGAGAGCGATTCGAGGAGGTCGTCATGTTCACGAAGCGCAGTGGTCACACCTGGCACATGCTGTTGATGGTCGGTATCGTCGTTGCCGCGTTCTGGCTGGGTGCCGGCGCCGGTGGTGCGTTGCTGCTCGCCCTGCTGGCCTGCACCGCGATGATGGTGGCACTCGTGTGGATCGCCGTTCGACCGACTCGCATGGGTGCCGTCGACCCGGTTCCGACGGACCGCCCGTACATCCGTCGCGATGACCGGGCGGGGCGCGGCTGACCGGCCGGCGGCCGATCGAGCGACGCGATCCGAGGAGGCGTCATGACGGCGATGACAGCGACCAGCAGCCCACCGGTCGACCACGCCACAGAGGTCAGCACCGTGCTCCGGGCGGTCGCCGTCCGCAAGGCGTATCGACGGGGCTTGTGGCCGCGCCGGCGGGTGCTGTCGGTGCTCGAAGGAGCGGATCTGGAGCTCGAACCGGGCGAGATCGTCGGCCTGGTCGGCGAGAACGGGTCGGGGAAGTCGACGCTGATGAAGATCCTGGCCGGCGACCTGCTCGCCGACGCCGGGGAGGTCGAGCGAAGCGACAGCTTCGGGTACTGCCCCCAGATCCCGGTGCTGTACGAACGGCTGACCTGCGACGAGCACCTCGACCTGTTCGGCGCCGCGTACGGGCTCGACCCCGCGCTGCTCGAGCGCAACCGGGCCGCGCTCTACGAGTCACTCGACTTCGAACGCTTCGCCGACCGGCGCGTCGAGGAGCTGTCCGGTGGCACCCGCTCGAAGCTGAACCTGGCGATCGCCCTCCTGCACGACCCGCAGCTGCTGTTCCTCGACGAGCCGTACGCCGGATTCGACTGGGACACCTACCAGCGGTTCTGGACCATCACCGCCGAGCGCCGCGACGCCGGTGCCACGGTGCTCATCATCAGCCACTTCATCACCGACGAGGAGCGCTTCGACCGCATCTACGACCTCGTCGACGGCAGAACGGTCCAGCGATGAGTGCGATCGCCGTCCCTCGTCTGAGCCGACGTTGGCTCGCCGAGTACGCCCGGCGGCCACTCAACGTCGTCCTGCTGGTCGTCGTCCCGGTCGTGTTCGTCACGTTGTCCGCCGGCGCGCTCGCCGACTTCGCCGACATCCTCGGCGGCGCCGCAACGCTCGGCGAGGTCGAAGCTGCCACCGCCGGGTGGGCTGCCGCCGTCCTCGCCGGCGTGGCCGCGTTCTTCCACGTCTCCCAGTCGCGAGACGCCGACCGGCGACTCGCCGCCACCGGCGCGGGTGCCGTCCGTGTCGTCGCCTCCCGTCTCGTGTCGACGCTGCTGCTCGCCGCTGCGGCATCGATCGGGGCGCTCGTCGCGCTCG
>JAUHYJ010000592.1 GCA_030425785.1 Acidimicrobiia bacterium
GTCCGTCGCCAGGTAGAGCACGGCCGAGGAGCTGACGTAGCGGCAGCTGCCGTCCACGTCGAGCACGATCACGATCTCGGAGGCGTTCGCGTCGATCGCCTCGAGGAGGCGGTTCGACGCTCGCAGCGCACGCTCGGTCGCCACGAGCTCGGTCGTGTCCTCGATGGTGACGACCACCGTGCCGCCGGGCGCCGGCGATGCCGACATGCGAAGGGCGCGCCGATCATCCATCGGCGAGTCGATCGTGCAGTGCCCCTTCCGGCCCGCGGCCGCCGACCGGAAGATCCGTCGGAACTGCGTCGCCTGGTCGGCGTCGATCGCGTCCATGGTCGGCCGGTCCGACCCGTCGTGGTCGCCGTCGACGGACACGAGCAGTTGACCAGCGCGCACGCCGATGAACTCGGCCGCCGCGGCGTTGCGGTGCAGGATGCGCCCCTGGGGCGACGCGACCACCACGCCGATCGGCAGGTGGTCGGACACGGTCAGCCCCGTGAAGCCAGTGGCGCCCGCGTCGCCGGGCTCGGCCGCGTCGCCGAGCCGGCTCCGCACGAGCACGCCTCGCAGATCGGGGTCGTGCACCGCGGACTCGATGGTGTCGACGACCGTGTAGGTCCGGTCGGCGTTGAGCCGGTGCGACACCGTGCGACGCTCGTTCGGGTCGGCACCCACCGCATGGATCGCCTTGCCGAGCGCGACCATGTCGTCGGGGTCCATCAAGTCGATCCAGGCGGTCGGGTCGTCGCCCGGGAAGACCTCCGCGAGGTCGTTCGACGTCAACGCCCACTGGAGCTGGATGTCGGCATCGAGCAGCATGTGGCCGTACTCGCCGCGCCGCAACAGGCGCTCGAGCCGGAACTCGTCGGCGAGCGACCGCACCTCGACGATCACGTCGTCGCCGTCGACCCCGATTCGTCGCAGACGGACGGGCCGGTCGAGCACGTCGGGGCCACACCGGACCCGCAACGACGCGGTGCCCTCGATCAGCTCGTCGAACGTGACGTCGTCGAGGCGCTGGCCGAGTGCCGAGAGCGGACCGAGCAACGGCTCGGGCGAACACCCGAGTTCGCGGGCGAGATCGGGGCCGACGCCGACCACGACGCCGTCGCGGATCCGGAGGTGAGGAAGGGCGTCGAGCAGGTCAGAACTGGGCATCATCGTCACGACGTCCCGCCGCCGCGCTCCACAACAACATCGGCACCGTAGCCGACACGCTTGAGTTCCGCACAACGGCCGGCACCCCGCTGACCTGGGGAAATGGGCCGGCCGGGATATCACTGTCAGACCACTCGCATGCCGTGACCACTCCATGATTCGCTCGACGGGTCGTTTGACGACGAGCGCCTCGTGGCACTCTCCTCACGTCCCCGTCCGACCATCCCCGCTCTCAGGTGATTCCCCCATGACCCAGGTTCCTTCGATCACGCTCAACGACGGCGTCGAGATCCCCCAGCTCGGTTTCGGCACGTTCCAGATCGCGCCCGACGAGACCGTCGACGCGACGCTCGAGGCGCTCGACACCGGCTACCGCCACATCGACACCGCCCAGATGTACGGCAACGAGGCCGAAGTCGGTCAGGCCGTCCGCAAGTCGGGCATCGACCGCAGCGAACTCTTCGTCACGTCGAAGCTGAACAACGGCTTCCACGAACCCGAGCGGGCGATGCAGGCGTTCGACGAGTCGATCGAGCGGCTGGACATCGACTATCTCGATCTGTTCCTGATCCACTGGCCGCTGCCGACGATCGATGTCGACTACGTCGACACGTGGAAGGCGATGGAGAAGATGAAGGCGACCGGCAAGGTGCGCTCGATCGGCGTGTCGAACTTCGAGATCGAGCATCTCCAGCGGCTGTTCGACGAGACGGACACGGTGCCGTCCGTGAACCAGATCGAGGTCCATCCGTACTGGCCGCAGACGCCGCTGCGTGGCTTCAACCGCAACCACGAGATCATGACCGAGGCCTGGTCGCCGATCGCTCAGGGCGACGTCCTCGACGAGCAGGTGCTGGCCGACATCGGCGAGCGGCTCGACAAGACGCCGGCCCAGGTGGTGTTGCGCTGGCACATCCAGCGTGGCGACATCGTGTTCCCGAAGTCGGTCCACCCCGAGCGGATGCGTGAGAACTTCGACATCTTCGACGTCGAGCTCGAAGCCGACGACATGATGGCGATCGACGCACTCGCCAAGGGCGACGGCCGTCGTGGCCCCGACCCGGCGACGTTCGACTACATCCCCGACTGACCGCAACTCACTGCGGGCGACACCCTGCCCGGAACCTGACGAGACCCCAGGCGATCCGCCTGGGGTCTCGCGCGACGAGCGCCAGCGGAACAGCTCTCACGTCCCGGCGCCCTGCGAACCCTCGACGCTCAACACCCGACACCGGCCTCGCAAGCAAGGGTCTGGAATGTCTTGATCAGCACGGCGCAGTCGCGGCCCGTCGTCGAGACACCGAGGCCAATCCTGAACGTCCGAAGGGCTCGGGCCGTAGCCCACTCTCGACCTCATGCGCACGTCCCGACGCGACGGCATCGCCATCAGGGGCAACGGCGGTACCGAGGGTGCGAGTCGACACGAGTCCCGATGTCACAGCAGTTCCAGCATCGCCATGGTCGATCCCACGAGCCCAAAGACGACCAAGACCAGTCCGACGATCCAGAGTTGCAAATCGAAGGTCAGCCAGGTTCGAGCGCTCGCTCTCGGCGCTGATCGGAACAACGCCCGTATCGCGATCGCGCCGACCATGAGCGATACGACTGAGGCAACCAGCAAGATCATGACGAGATCATGATCGGAACATGAGCGCGACCACGGAACCGAATCCAGGTTCGCGGGCGAGCGACGATCCGCTCGC
>JAUHYJ010000593.1 GCA_030425785.1 Acidimicrobiia bacterium
CCGTCACGTTCGGGTGGGTTCTCGTCGCCGCCTGAGCGTCACGTTCGGGTGGGTGTCGCCCGCGTCGGTCACGGCCTGACCGTCTCGTTCGGCGTCGGCGTGCACCGGTACCGTCGCAGCATGCAGCTCGGGGTCCACATCGGTCAGCAGAACATGTCGATGGACGAGATGCGCACCATCTGGCGCCGTGCGGACGAGGCCGGCGCGGACTGGATCTCGGTGTGGGACCACCTGTACGAGGCGCCGCCCGCGGGTGGCACGATCGACCACTTCGAAGCCGTCGCCTGCCTCGGCGCGCTGGCGGCGGACACCAGCAACGCCCGCCTCGGTTGCCTGGTCTTCTACGTCGGCTACCGCAACCCGGGACTCCTCGCCAAGTCGGCCGTCACCATCGACCACATCTCGGGCGGGCGGTTCGAGCTCGGCATCGGCGGTGGTTGGCACCAGTGGGAGGCCGAGGCGTACGGCTACGACTTCCCGTCGACGGGCGCCCGACTCGACATGCTCGATGAGGCGGCCGGGTTGATCACGAGCTACTTCACCAACGATCGCACGACCCACGACGGTGAGTACTTCCGCGCGTCGGACGCATCGATGCTGCCGCGCCCGGTGCGAGGGCGTCTCCCGCTCTGGATCGGCGGCCGCGGTGAGAAGCGCACCCTGCGCACGACCGCGCAGTACGCGAACGGCTGGAACGCGTACTACTGCTCGCCGGACGAGTTCGGCCGGCTCGGCGGCGTGCTCGAGGGCCACTGCGACGCGATCGGCCGCGACCCCTCCGAGATCGAACGTTCGGTCAACGTGATGTTCGACCTCGGCAAGGACGCCGCCGAGCTCGAACGCCAGTGGGGCCCGATGTGGGAGGGGGTCTCGGGCGGCTCGCTCCACGGCTCGGTCGAGCAGGTCACGGACCGGATCGGTGCGTACGGCGACGCCGGCGCCGATCTGCTGAACATCGCCCTGCGGGCACCGGTCGACCACGACCTGCTCGAGACCTACCTCACCGAGATCGCGCCGGCACTGCGCCGACACTGACCCTGACAGATACCGACACCGGCCCGGGCGCACGTCACGAGGCGGGCTCGACGGCATCGCCGACCGAGATCTCGCCGGGTGTGCTGACGGTCGCGCCGATGCCGAGCCGGTTCTCTCGTTCGCGCCGGACCTTCTTGAGCACGTCGAGGTCGCGTTCGAGACCCGGCTGGGCTCGCGTGACCATGATGCAGCGCTCGATCGGCTTGCGGATCGAGAGGGTGGCGTCGCCGATGACGACGTCTCCGGCGAGCTGGTCGTCACCCGGTTCGTCGACGATCACGTTGAGTCGGAACCTCCTGGTGTCCCACTCGCCCAGCGTCGGTCGGCTGACGAGCGACAGCTTCGAGCGCCCGTCGTGGAACGTCTCGTCGCTGCTCTCCCAGGACACCCAGTCGGCTTCGCGATCCTCGTCCATCGGCGTCTCGAACCGAACCGTTCCGTCGCGCGCCGAGCGGAGCTCGACCGGCCGCCCGAGCCAGGCCGACAGCGCGGCGTCGTCCGCGAGCAGGTCGCCGTCGGCGGTCGAGATCTCGGGCTGTCCGTCGACGAGCCGGGCCCGGAGGAACAGCAGCGTCGGCTCGCGCCGCGCCGTCAGCACCCGGTCGGCTGCGGGGTCGTAGAGCCCCCACGCGCGGTCGCCCTCGATGCCGTGCTCATCGACCGTGGCCGACGTCAGGGTCTCACCGCCGAGCGACTTCACCGGGAACCGCCAGATCTCCTCGACACGCATGGCACGACCGTACCCCGCGGCCGCAGACGCACCGCTTGCAGACGACCGATCGTTCTGGCACACTGGTTCCGATGCGTGCCCCGTTTCGCGCCCTCGTAGTAGTTCTTCGCTAGCGCACCGGCTCGTCTGCCGCGTGCGCCCCGACCTCCCGACCACGGGAGGTCGTTTCGTTTTTCCGCCACTGTTCGTCGAATCGTCCAACCCCCAGGAGACCAGATCATGTCCGCAACCACACCCGGCGAGCCGACCCGCCTGACGGGAGCCCAGGCGCTCATCAAGTCGCTCGAGATGGAGCAGGTCGACACCGTGTTCGGCCTGCCCGGTGGTGCCATCCTCCCGGCCTACGACCCGCTGCTCGAATCGCCGATCCGTCACGTGCTCGTCCGCCACGAGCAGGGCGCCGGCCACATGGCCGAGGGGTACGCCCACGTCACCGGACGGCCCGGCGTCGCCGTCGTGACGTCCGGCCCGGCGGCCACCAACATGGTGACCCCGCTGATGGACGCCTACATGGACTCGGTGCCGATGGTGTGCATCACCGGCCAGGTCGCGTCGGCGGGCATCGGGCTCGACGCCTTCCAGGAGTGCGACACGGTCGGCATCACGCGCTCGTGCACCAAGCACAACGAGCTCGTGCTCGACGCGCAGGACATCCCGATGGCGATCCGGCAGGCGTTCCACATCGCGACGACCGGTCGCCCCGGCCCGACCCTGGTCGATCTGCCGAAGGACATCCTCCAGAACGAGATGACGTGGTACTGGCCGACCGACGAGGAGGTCGCCGCATCGCTGCCCGGTTACCGCCCGACCACCAAGGGCCACCCGCGCATGATCAAGGAGGCCGCCAAGCTGATCATGCAGGCCGAGCGTCCGGTCCTGTACGTCGGCGGCGGCATGCTCAAGGCGCGCGCCGCCGACGCCCTGCGTGAGCTCGTCGAGCTGACCGGCATCCATGTGGTCACGACGCTGATGGCGCGCGGTGTGCTCCCGGACAGCCACGAGCTCAACCTCGGGATGCCGGGGATGCACGGCACCGCGACGGCGACGACGGCGCTGCAGAAGAGCGACCTGTTGATCGTGCTC
>JAUHYJ010000594.1 GCA_030425785.1 Acidimicrobiia bacterium
CTCGAGGTTCGCCAGCACGCCGTCGATCGCCACGACCGCCGGCTCACCCTCCTCGGCGCCGAGGTCGTCCAGCAGCGCCCGCCGCCGGTTCGACGCAGCGATCCGGGCACCTTCGATGTCGTCGAGGGTGACGGCGGCGATGCCGAGCAGGTAGCAGTCGTCGTGCCACGGATCCGGGGCGGCGGGTGTCGATTGGGCGTCCGATGGGCCGTGGCCGTCCCCGGATCCGTCGATGACGCCGAGCGCAGGCGCATCTTGATTGGAGTTCGTGGCAACCTTGACCATGCGCTCGGCAGAAGATCCGACACCGGGGGCGCATGCCGTTTGGGTGCCAGACACTCGCTGGCCCCCGGTGTCGGAGAACTCGTACGCGGTGGCCGACATCACGAACCACCGCCAGTGAGGATCGAACGGACGACCATCGGGTCGAGCGACGAGACCTTCGCCTTGTTGTTCGGCAGCGCCTCGGCGAGGAGGTCGTGCGCCTCCGCAGACGCCATCACCTCCGCCGCCTTCATGCGCTTGAACTCGGCCGCCGCCCGCAACTCCTTGCGGGTCGCGTCGCCGAGGAGAACCCACCCGTGCTCGGGTCCGCAGAACAGGCGCCCCGAGAAGATCGGGTCCGTGACGTTCGATCTGTGCTGCGCCAAGCTCGCCTTCGGGGCCGACGGAGGCGTGGTGTCGTCGGAGTCAGCCCCCGTGTTCGCTACCGACAACACCTGTCGGGCGTAGTCCGACCCACACTCGGCCCAGCAGGCAGCGATGAGTTCGACGTCGCCGGTGCCGACCACCTGCTCGCGCGCCTTCGTCATAATGACCGACGGCGTGGTCTCGACGGTGTCGTCTGCGATCTTCCGCAGCAGTTCAGCGAAGGGGCTCATGCCGCCACCACCTCAGGGCAGGGAACCATCGCCGACACCGGGAGCTCCCGGTCGAAGTGGTAGGTGTGGTCGTCGTCGGTCACGACCTCGACCATCCGACGCACACCGTCGACGTAGCGCTCGACGGATACGACGGTCCGCCAGGACGGGTGATCGGCGGCCAGGGGCTCGCACGCGGGGTGCGTCGGCGAGACCCGCCAACCGACGGAAAGCCGCGACGCCGGCACGACGCCGGGGATGTCGAACAGCTCCTCAGTGGAGTGGTCGTCGGGGGTGGTGATCGTGCTGTTGCTCATGCTGCCTCCTCAGGGCTGCTGGTGTCGTTGTTCGTCTTGCTGGCCTGCTCCTCCAGCCACCGCCGGTGGCCGGGAGCGAGAATCGCCGCGGCCTCAGCCGCCGCCTCCGGCGACAGCGCACCGAAGCCCTGCTCGCGGCGCTGCTCGAGCAGCCGCTCACTTGCGGCTTCGATCTGCTCTTCCGTCACGCCGCCATCTCCGCGTCAAGCACCTCGCGGAACAGGGCGCCCGCATCGACGCCGAGCGCCGAGGCGACGAGTGCCCGCTGTGGGCGAGACGGGACGCACTCGCCCCGCTCCCACCTCGACACCGACATCTGCGACACCAGGCACTTCCGCGCCAGCCACGCCTGAGTCCGCACGTGCATCGTGCGGAACGACCGGATACGGGCACCGACAACCTCCGCCGGAGTCAACGCAGCGCTCACGACGCCACCCGACGACGAGGCGACGAGCTCGGACGGGGCGACACGTCGCCGTCGATCACGAAGTCGACGAAGTCGGCCTCCGCCGACTCGCGGGCGATCCCACCGACCGGGCCGACCGGAGCGAAGCACTCCGCCACACATCCGGCGCAGACACCGTCGCCGTAGCCCGCCTCCTCGCCGCACTCCTCGCACACGTCGAACGTCTCCAAGCGGCAGATCCCGCAGCCCGGACCGCACTCGCCGTCCATGTGGGCCGAGACATCACGACTTGTCGTGTTGAGGTAGCTCACCGGATCACCCCCGGGTGCGAGCCGAGACCGGCGAACGGGTCGTCGACCACAGCGGCGGCGTCAGCCTCGCGGATGCGGGCCGTCCCGAGGATCTGCGCCCGGGTCGCCGGCGAGAACGGGCGCTCACGGCCCATCGCCTCCGCCAGGCGATCCCAACCACCGGCGACATCCTCATCGAGCGCCTCGAGCGCCTCGACGTCCCACTCGTAGGAGCTGGACGCCAGGAAGTCGAGCACATCGGCGACGAGCCGGGTGCGGTTCGCCACCTCGTTCGGGCTCACAGTGCTGGTTGCCATGACGCTCATTCTGACCGTTTAAACGGGGCCTGTCAACACTACTTGTCGTGTTTTCTGTCAGACCCGAGGCGCACCCGAAACAACACCGACGGAGTTACACCACGTTTACGGCCGTTTAGGCGCTGGTGGAGACGCAACCGCCGAGCGGCGTAGCGTCCGTCCCGTGGGACGACAACCAGCGATCAAGCGACTAGGCGACGCCATCCGCGAGGTGCGCGAGGAGCGAGGGCAAACGCAAGACGAACTCGGCGAGAAGGTCGCCAGCCTCCTCCGACTGCCGAAACCCTACGGCCAGAGCCACGTCTCAGCATGGGAGCGCGGCATCCGGGAAACGTCCCCCGCGCAACTCATGGCGATCGAACAAGCGCTCGACGTGCCCCCCGGGATGCTGACCCGCGAAATGGGCTGGGTGCCCATCGGCGCCGACGCCACCGCACAAACCGTCGCCGACGCCATCGCCCGCGACGTCGACCTCACGCCACGTCAGCGCGTCGAGCTGACCCGGACGTGGGAGGCGGCAGTGGCGGCGACACGTCAGGCCCGGACGAACCGTCGACCGACACCAGGTCGTCCCGGCCGATGAGCGCCCGCACCATCGCCAACGTCGACTCGGCAGCCTCCGCCCGCTCCCGCCACCAGTCCCGCTCCGCTTCC
>JAUHYJ010000595.1 GCA_030425785.1 Acidimicrobiia bacterium
TGGTGACGAGGACGACGGCGATGACGGTGACGAGCCCGACGACGGTCACGAGACCGACGAGGGTGAGGACCGCCACGGCCAGATCGTGTCGGAGTTCACGCGGATCACGGCTGCGGAGTTGGAGCTGACCGGTTGTGCGAAGGGTCAGGCGACTGCGGCGGTCGCACGCGGCGACGTACAGGTCGAGAGCGAAGACCTGGCCGACGACCTCGCCCCGTTCATCGAGCGCTGCCCGCACCAGGACGCCGAGGGTGACCAGGTCGAGGACGACCCCGACGGCGATCCCGCCCACGGTGCCGAATCGGTCGAGGGCGACCTCGATCCCCAGCAGGTCCACGAGGAGGGCAAGGCAGCCTTCCACGACGCGCAGCGGGCCTACGCCGACGAGTGCGGTGACGATGACGAGTCCAGCGAGGGTGACGAGTCCGGCGACGACGACTCGATGTCGGAGCGTTGCCGTGAGCTGAAGACCGCTGCCAAGGCCGCCCACGCCGAGTGGAAGAGCTCGACGACGACCGCCCGCGACGCCGCCAAGGACGCCCGGCGCGGCGACGACGAGGTGACGGCCGACCTGGACGGTGCCGCGGGTGCCGACGCCGACGCCGGCGATCAGCCCGGCAAGGGGAAGGGCAACGAGAAGGGCAATGGCAACGGGAACGGCACGGACAAGGACCGGGGCAGTTCGAACGGGAAGGGCAACGGCCAGGGGAAGAACAAGAACGGCTGAGGGGTTGGCGCCTCCGGCCGGTCTCAGTTCCGAGTGCGTCGGCTCTCGGCCCAGGTCATTCCCTGCTCGACGTTGATGTCGCGGGGGAGGCCGAGCACCTGCTCGGCGATGATGTTGCGCTGGACGGCGAACGTGCCGCCGCCGATCGTCAACGCCGGTGCGAACAGGTACCCGTAGTGCCCCACGGGGTCCACGCCGGGGAACTGACTATCATCTCGTGAGAAGTTGATCTCGGTCGCGCCCGACTGAGCGCGGGGTGGCAGCGGGCCGACCGGGCCCGAACCGACGAGCATGCCATCGGAACCGGCGAGGTCCTTGGCCAGTTCCATCACGTGTTGGCCGTGCTCGTCGCCCATGATCTTCTGGATGGACGCCTCGACGCCGGGCGTCTTGCCCTGGAGCCGTGCCGATAGCGTCCGGAGCCGTCCGAGACGGAGGACTTCCGACTCGGCGTGCAGCGCAGCGATGCGCTGCCGTGTCACCGGGTCGGTGACGGGGCCGTGCGCTCGGACCAGTTCGATGAGATCGTCGGCTGATGGGCCGGTGCCCCACATCGAACCGGCTGACGAGAGTGACACCCGCTCGTTCGCCAGGGTGACCTTGGCCAACTTCCAGCCCTCTCCCTCATCGCCGACGAGGTACTCGGCGGGCAGGCGGACCTCGTTGAAGAACGTCTGGTTGAACGAGTGCGCCGTCGTCATGTCGACGATCGGTTGGAGCTCGATGCCGGGGAGGTCCATCGGCACGATGAAGTAGGAGATGCCCTTGTGCTTGGGGGTGTCCGGGTCGGTCCGTGCGATCAGGATGCCGAACTGGGCGTGATGGGCGCCGCTCGACCAGATCTTCGAGCCGGTGATCACGTACTCGTCGCCGTCGCGTACTGCCCGCGTCCCGAGGCTTGCGAGGTCGGAACCGGAGTCCGGCTCGCTGAACAGCTGGCACCAGATCTCGTCTCCGGAGAAGATCGGGGGCAGGAAGCGCTCCTTCTGCCAGTCGGTGCCCGCGAGGTAGATCGTGGGCGCCGCCCAGCCCACCCCGATCGCGTTGGTGGCCACCGCGGTCCGCCCGATGCCGGCGCGCTTGAGCTCGTCGTCGATGATCAGTTGGTGCATCGGATCGGCGTCGAGGCCGTACGGCGGAGGCCAGTGCGGCACGATGTAGCCGGCCGCGTGCAGATCGGCGTTCGTCGGGTCGGGATGGTCTGCGAGCCACGCGCGGACCGCACGGCGACGTGGGTCGTCGTCGGCTGGAAGGTCGAAATCCATCAGGCATCGCTCCGGTGGGTGCCGGCCGCCGGTCCCGTCGTCGCCGCACCGGCGAACGCCTGCGCCCGCAACATCCAGTCGCGTGCGGCGTCGCCGCGCACGTCCAGCGCGGTGTCGTCCACGTGGCGGCGCTGCGTGACGACACGGCAGAAGTCGACGGCGGCGCCGCTGATCGATGAGCCTGCGTCCGGGTCGCCCCACGACCAACTGCCGCCGGACGGTGCCTCGAGATCCACCCGCACGGGATCGTCCGGCGGTCGTTCGCCCCGTACGACGTAACTCCATCCCCTCGTGATGACGCCGAGTTGCGCGATGTGGCGCAGGCGGTCGCTCGGCTCGCGCTCGACGCCGACGGTGTCACAGATGTCTTGCCCGTGCGCCCACACTTCCATGAGGCGTGCGGTGAGGAATGACTTGGCTCCCATGGACGGCCCGTACCACTCGACCCGAGCGTCGTCGTCGAGCGTCCGGGCGGCGTCCTCGAGCCGCCGACGGTTGGCGCGCCATGATTCAAGCTGCGCTGTCGGTGTCAGACGTCGGAACGCGCCGAGCGTCGCATCGTCGACCGCCTCGTCGTCGGCGAACTCGGCCACGAGCGTCGATCGGTGCTCGACGAAGTCCTCCGGTGTCGCGATCGCCATCGCGGCCGTTCCGTCGAAGTAGGCGAGATGGCCGATCTGATCGGCGATCGACCATCGCGGCGAGGGCGACGGCAACGACCACTGCTCCGGCACGAGCCCGGCGACCACATCGTCGAGCGCCTGCTGCTCCGCGACGAGATCGTTCAGCACCGTCGTGACGTCCACGCCGTGGGAACGTACCAGCGCGTCGTCGACCAGGCTGCACCGAA
>JAUHYJ010000596.1 GCA_030425785.1 Acidimicrobiia bacterium
CCACGAGCCCGCGTAGACGCTCGACGCCCCGACCACCAGATCGAACAGCACGGCCGCCTCGGTCGGTGCCGCTGGCACGAGCGACAGGAACCTGGGGTGGTCGACCGAGATGCACGCCGGCGCCAGCACGTCGGCGAACACCCGCAACGCCTCGAGACCGCCGATGCCGTCCTCGGTCACCGTTCCTCCCGCCACCGCGCGCAGGTCGGCGGCCGAGCGGGGACCGTCGAGCGGCGGCGGTTCGAGCCGGACCCGGTCGACGGCGTAGCGGACGATCGCCTCGGTCAGGACCCGGGTCGATTCGTCGTGCCGGTGCATCCCCGGAGTCTGCCACCGACGACGGGGTCGACCCGCCGTCACTCGATGCCGTCGAACGCCGGCGGGTACACGACTCGCCCTCGCAGGGTCGCGTCGCCGGCGTCGTAGGCCGGCAGGAGGAGCACCTGCGCGGCCTCGGCGGGCGCCCACTCGGGCAGGTCGATGTGGATGCCGACGGTGACCGAGTGCACGAACCCGAACTGCGAGGAGTACGCCGGACTGCCCTCGAGCACGACCAGCGGCTCACCGAGCGCACCGGCGCGCGACGTGACCTCGCGAACCAGCCCACCACCGATGCCCCGACGTTGTTCGGCGGGCGCGACCGCGAGCGGCGAGAGCATCACGATCGGTCGCTCGCCGGTGGCGTGGACGAGCGTGGCGCCACTCACCATCACGTGCCCGACGACCTGCCCGTCGAGCTCGGCCACCAACGCGAGCTCCGGCACGTAGCGGTCGGACGCACGGATGCGGTCGACGAGCTCGACCTCGTCGTCGCTCTCGAACGCGGCGCGTACGACGTCGGCGATCGCGAGATGGTCGTCGGGCGACTCGGTGCGGACGATCGGTGTCAATCGTCGAGCTCGAGCAGTTCGCTGCCCTCGTGGCGGATCTCACCGTCACGCTGCAGGAAGAACCCGAGCACGGCCGACGCGACGCCACCGCTCATGAGGATGAGCGTCGGGAAGATGAGCAGGACGACGACGATCGCAATGGCTCCGGCCATGTCAGTGAGGTTAGTTGGTGCGTCAGGACGCCCGGTAGGCGACCGCTTCGATCTCGACCGAGGCGCCCACCGGGAGCTCGCGCACGGCGACGGTCGAGCGCGCCGGGCGGTGCCGTCCGAACGCCTCGACGTACGCCGCGTTGAACGTGGCGAAGGCGTCCATGTCGACGAGGAAGCAGGTCGTCTTCACGACATCGGTGAGCTCGAGGCCCATCGACGACAACTGCGCCTCGAGGTTCGCCACCGCCTGCGCCGTCTGTCCGGCGACGCCACCGTCGACCAGCGCACCGTCGGCTGCGCCGACCTGACCGGAGACGAAGACGAAGTCGCCCGCGCGGACGGCCGGCGTGTAGGGACCCAGCGGCTTGCTCATGACGACGAACCGTAGTGCGGTCGGTGGTGGTACACCGGCGTCAGCCGGTGATCGGCCAGCGCGGCGCAGTGCCGTGACGGCGCCACACCGCGGCGGCGACGGCGGCGAACACCGCGTCACTGCCGTTCACAGGCGGGCCGTCGTCCGCCACGATCGCGACCTCGATCGCCGGGGTGTCCATGGCGCGGAGGATGCCGAACGACCGCATCGTCAGGTCGTGAGGCACCCCGTCGCCACCGACCGCCAGCCCTTCGGACGTGACCCAACCGAGCGCCATGTGCGCGGCGCCGACGCAGTAGCTCCGCAGCACCGTCTCGTCGAGCACCTCGCCACACTCCACCTCGACCGAGATCGCACCGTCGTCCGCGACCGCCGCCCGCGCAGTGGCTCCATCGGGCGAGACGATCTCGGTCGTCGGGGTGTCGGCGAGCGACGCGAGCACGACCGCGGCTTCGACCCAGCCGGCGCCGCGCAGATCGACCGAGGTCGGCGGTCCGATCACGTCGACCTCGACGACATCGAGTTCCGGTGCCACGAGCGCGATCCGGTCGGCGATGCCAGGCGTCCGCACGACGCGCGCGACGCCGCTGCCGTCGGGTCGCACCCCGATCGCGAGCGGTGGTCGCTTGGGACCACGCCGCACGACGTCCTCCCGGGTGTACAGCACCCGTACCGGTCGGCCGTGCTCGTCGGCCAACCGACGTGCGACTTCCCCGAGCGAACCGTCCTGCTTGCCGCCGAAGGCGCCGCCGTTGCCGTGGGAGCTCGTGGGCCGCCCGCCCGGTGCGCACCACGACGCGTCGGGTTCGAGATAGCCGGGCTCGACCCAGGTGGTCTGCAGCGTCCTGACCCAGTCGCCGTCCGGCAGCTCGACGGGCCACACGAGTGGTGCGGTCGTGCGCCGTCCCTGCACCTTGCCGCTGCGTTCGCGCGCCTCGTGCAAGGTGGCGCCGACGACCCACTCGCCGTCGGCGTCGAGCACGGCGACCCACGCGTCGGGCGGCGCGGTGTCGTCCGCGAAACCGCCGCGGCCGAGCGCGACGTCACCACCGATCGACTGGGGCACCCGTCCCTCGAGTTCCGCCCGCCGCGCGGCCGCATCGCCGGGACCCACACGTTCGGCGGCCGGGCCGCCGACGATGGCATCGACGACCGGACGCCAGCCGGTGCAGCGGCACTGGTGGGCGAGCAACGACTGCTCGACCGCCGCAGGCTGCGCCCGCTTCGCGTCGTCGAGCGCCGCCGCACGCATGATGATGCCGGGCGTACAGAACCCGCACTGGGTGGCGCCGCACGCGGCGAACGCCGCGCCCCAGTCGTCGGCGTCGGCGAGCCCTTCGATCGTGGTCACCGAGCGACCCCGCACCCGCGCCACCGGGGTGACGCACGCGACCCGCGGCTGGCCATCGACCCACACGGTGCA
>JAUHYJ010000597.1 GCA_030425785.1 Acidimicrobiia bacterium
GGTTCTACGAATGGGAGGAGAAGTACCAGGTCGAGGTCAGCGTGGCGAGCTTCCCCGGCGGCAAGGACCCGGGCGAGATGGCCCAGGACGATCCGGCCGGCCTGGCGGCCGCCGTCGAGCGCGCCAAGCCGTTCCTCGGGTTCCGGCTCGGTCGGGTCGTCGACGGCAAGACGCCGCAGTCGCCCGAGGCGGTGGCCCGGTTGGCCGAGGCGGCGCTGGCGGTGATCAACGAGCACCCGAATCGCAACGTGCGCAAGCTGTACGCCGGCGAGGTCGCGGTGCAGCTCGGGTTGCCGGTCGACGATCTCGTCTCGGTCGCCGAGCGTGGCGTCCGCCGGCCGCACGTGTCGGTCCGTGCGCCGAAGCGGGGTGGCGACAAGCGCAACCAGGCCGAGTTCGTGGCCGTGTCGCTGCTCGTGCAGAGCTGGGACGCGATCGCGCCGTGGCTGGTCGAGGCGCTGTTCTCCGACGACGTGTGCCGGCGGGCATTCCTCGCCGTGGCCGAGGGCGACGGCTCGATCGACAAGGCGCTCGAGCTGGCCGACCCCGAGGCCCGCGATGTGATCGAGCGGGCGGCCGTCATCGATGTCGACGTCGACCCCGAGGCGGAGGCCAAGAACCTCATCGCCGCAGCGGTTCGGCGGACGCTCGCGCAGGGCGGCCGCAGCGAGGACCCGGACGTGATCCGGGCCGACGCCGAGGCCCGCGTGCGCATGGAGGAGCTCAACACGGGCGAGCGAGGCCTCGAGGCGGCCGGCTGGTTGCTAGGTTGGCTGGAAGGACGAACAGTCGATGGACGTGACGGTGGGGGCCAAGGACACTGACGCACCGGCGATCGCACCTCCGTTGGACGGGGTCGACCGCACGGAATGGGACGAGCTGGTTCGACGCGGCCGCTCCGACGGCGAGCTGCACGCCGAGCAGATCACCCAGGTCCTCCGCCACGTCGAGTTGAGCGAGGACGTGCTGCACGCGGTCAACCAGACGCTGACCGCCGCCGGGATCGCCGTCGACGAGACGATCGACGAGCACGAGGACGAGACGCCGCCACGCGGCAGTCGCAGCGTGGTGATCGACGAAGAGGACGTCGAACGGCTGCTCAGCCGGCGTCGTCGCCGCCGTGGGCAGAAGCGCCAGAACAAGGGTGACGGCGGTACCTCCGACACGGTCCGGATGTACCTGCGCGAGATCGGTGAGGTCGATCTGCTGACCGCCGAGGACGAGCGTCGCCTCGCCCAGCTCATCGAGGAGGGTCATCTCGCTGCCCAGCGGATCGACGAGGGGCTCGCCGACGAGGCCGAGCAGCGCCTGCTCCTGCGGGCGGTCAATCGTGGCGAGCGGGCCAAGAGCGAGCTGACCCAGGCGAACCTTCGCCTGGTGGTCTCGATCGCGAAGCGGTACTCGGGACGCGGGATGCAGCTGCTCGACCTGATCCAGGAGGGCAATCTCGGCTTGATGCGAGCGGTCGACAAGTTCGACCACACGAAGGGCTTCAAGTTCTCGACCTATGCGACGTGGTGGATCCGACAGGCGATCACCCGCGCGATCGCCGACCAGGCCCGCACGATCCGCATCCCGGTGCACATGGTCGAGCACATGAACCGGCTCACCCGCACCCGTCGTCAGATGCACCAGGAGCTCGAGCGCGAGCCGACGGTCGACGAGCTGTCGGCCAAGCTGCAGATGGAGCCCGACAAGGTGCGCGACCTGCTGCGGTACTCGATGGATCCGTTGTCGCTCGACTCGCCGGTGGGCGAGGAGGACGAGTCGAACCTCGCCGACTTCATCAAGGACGACACGGTCGACGGGCCCGCGGACATGGCGGCGCGGGCGATGCTCCACGAGGCGGTCGAGCAGGTGCTCGGCGAGCTGAACGAGCGTGAGCAGGAGATCGTCCGGATGCGGTTCGGGCTCGACGGCTCGCAGGCCAAGACACTCGAAGAGGTCGGCAAGGCGTTCGGGGTGACCCGCGAGCGCATCCGCCAGATCGAGGCCAAGACGCTGGCCAAGCTGCGTCACCCCCAGCGGTCGCAGCGACTGCGCGAGTTCCTCGAGACCGAGTAAGAGCGCCACTCCCCGCTGTCACGATGGCGGTGTGGGGTACCGCGGGAAGTTGGTCGAACGGCAGCGCGCACGCGAACTGCGTGCCAAGGGCTGGACGCTCGTCGAGATCGCGAACGAGCTCGGTGTCTCGAAGTCGTCGGTGTCGACGTGGGTCCGCGACGTCGACTTCGTGCCGCGCCCGCGGAATCGCGGCCATCCCGCCGGCCCCAAGCACCCCGTGCGGCTGAAGAAGGAAGCCGAACTCGAACGCTGTCGGATCGAAGCCGAGCAGTGGGTGGGTGAGCTCTCGCAACGGGACCTGGCGATGTTCTGCCTCGGCCTCTATGCGGGCGAGGGTGCCAAGACGCATCGAGTCGTCAGCATGGCCAACACGAACCCGGCGCTCTTGCGGATCCTGCTCGCGTGGCTGCGCGGCGAGTTCGGTCTCGACGAGCAGCGACTGCGCGGACGGTTGTATCTGCACGAGGGGCTCGATCTCGACGGTGCCCTCCTCGTGGGTGGTCGCGACGCGGCCGTCGCCCACCAGCTCGACGGGGACGTCGCCGATCGGTTCGCCGGTGGCGAGGTCGGTCGTGATGATCACGAGGCTCTCGCCGTCGCGGATGGCGTCGATGCCGAGGGTCGTGTTCTGGACCCACGACACGGTCGGCTGATTCGCCCAGTACGCCTCGTCGTCGCGACTGATGTCGATGAGCGGGTCGACCCGTACGACGAGCTGGCCGTTCGACGCATTGAAGGCGTCGGTGAGGTCGATCGCCGTCTCGAC
>JAUHYJ010000598.1 GCA_030425785.1 Acidimicrobiia bacterium
ACGCCTGCGGACTCGGCGCGACCGCCGTGGCCGCGCCTACACCATCCGCCCCGACGGCTCGATCATCCTCCCCGTCGGCGAACGCCCACCCGACCTCACCGACCACGAACACGACGAACTCGTCCGAGCCCGCCTCGACGAAGCCATCGCCGCCGCCCAGCTCCGCCGAGCCAGCTGACGCCCTCGCGCGAGAACACGCTGGCATGCGGCGTGTTCTGTTCCTCGAAGGAGTCGTGGGGTACAGACGGGGGAATCGTGGGAAGCTGTGGCCGCGGAGATGGCCGTGATGTGACTCCTTCGCACACTCAACGAGTCCGTCGACGGATGGGAACGCGGCACGCTCCTGTGGTGTCACCTGAGCGTTGACCGGTCAGCCGACGACACGATCAGAACGCTCCCCCGGCGGCGCCCGGCGGCGGGAACTACGGGACGTACGACTGCGACCAGCGTCGCATGTTGCACGGGTGGCTCGCGGTCGGCGACGTCGGGCGATCACGCCTCAGGCCTGCGCCTACAACTCACAGACGGCGACGTCGTGAGCATCTCGGCGAGCCTTCGGCGTCGCTGTGTCGAGGTCGCCGAGCCGGCTGTACACGAGGTGGTCGCGTTCGATACCGAGCGCGATCGCATCCTCCGGACCGAGTCGATCGAGGAGGGCTTTCGACACCAGCAGCCGGCCGCCGACGGCGCTGGCCTCGAGACGCGCGGCCGTGTTGACGGCCGCACCGAGCGCCGTCACCTCCGACCGCGCGCTCGTGCTGATCTGACCGATGAACACGTCGTCGCCCCAATGCAGGCCGAAACGAACGACCAAGCCGTCCGGGGGCAAGCCGCAACGTTCGGCCACGCTGCCGAGTGCCGTCCGCATCTCGCGGGCGGCCACGATGCACGCTCGAGCAGCGGCCGCCTCCGACCCACTCGTCACCGCCGGGAAGAACGCGACCACGCCATCGCCGAGATGCCTGCCGACAACTCCACCGGCATCGACCACGCATTGGTCGGCGGCTCGCACGAGGCGCCTCCCGAGTGTGAAGTACTCGGCGGTCGACAGTGCCGTCAGCAGCGCCGACGATCGCTCCAGGTCGGCGAACAGCACCGCGGTGGGGTGTCGGCCCGCGCGGGTGAAGCGGTCCATCCGCGCGAGGTGATCGAGATCGCGTAGCCATGCCATCGCTCCCAGCGCGCTCATCGACGCCGTCGGCTTGCCGATCAGCGCCGTGCCGCGAAGACCACCGTCACCGTCGCGGATCCGGAACGCCAACATCAACGACGGCACGAGCGCTTGACCCGCAGGCACGCCGTCACCGACGCCCGGGAGTCCGGCCGCCACGATCTCGTACCCGTGAGCGGCGTCCTCGCACGGGGCCAACTCGTCGATGATGTCGTGCAGGGCCGGATCGACCACCGCGCGAAGCTGGTCGCGGTCACCCTTGGTGTCCGCGAGTACGAGACCGCCGAGCGTGCGGAAGGCGGCGCGCCACAGCTCGACCGTGGTCAACCCGAAGCGCCAGCCCGACCCCACCTGCAGCGATTCGCCGGAGAAGATGTGATGGCCGATCGCCACCGTGCCGAGTCGGCCGCCTGCTCGGTCGGCCCAGAGGGTGCGAGCGTCATCGGTGACGTAGACGAACCGCCAACGGTCGTCCACGATCCACGCGACCTGTCCGGTGTCTTCCATCGCCGTGGCAACGGCGGCGAGTGTCGGGTCGGCGGGAAGCGGGCAGTGGTGGTCAGCCCCCACGCTCATGGACAGACGGTACATGCGCGATGTCGACAACTCCCGACCGGGGCGCCCTCACCGCCGTAGTGACGTCAGCCGCGACGCGAGCGCATCGATCAGATTCTGGTCGCCCTCCGCTGAGTCCAGCACGATGTCTGCGTCAGGCCACGGCTCGTACGAGAGTTCGACGACGTCCTCCCACGTCGGCATCTCGTGACCGGGCAGGTTCGGGGTTCGCCCTTCGATGCGCCGTCGGTGGAGGTCGACGTCGCTACAGATCACCTCGACCGTCAGCACGGCGACGTCGAGTTCGACCGCGAGGTCGATCCATCCTCGGCGAGCTTCAGCCACGGGATTGACCGCGTCGACGATCACATCCAGCTGCTCGATGAGCATCGACCTGACGATCTGGTTGCCGACGACATACCCACCGACCCCAGCGGTCAGCGGCGACTCCAGACCGGCGAGAGCGATGCCCGTCTCGATCGCATCGATCCGAACGAAGTTCGCCCCGGTTCGTCGAGCCAACGATGCTGCGATGG
This sequence comes from Acidimicrobiia bacterium, assembly GCA_030425785.1. Taxonomy (GTDB): domain Bacteria; phylum Actinomycetota; class Acidimicrobiia; order Acidimicrobiales; family Ilumatobacteraceae; genus Ilumatobacter. Next base: position 2,263 of record JAUHYJ010000598.1, read on the forward strand.
TCGACTTGCCGACTCCAGGGAGGCCACCGACGACGACCAGCACGTTCGCACCGTAGGCGACATCAGAGCGTGATCGTCGGCGCTCGCCGGACCACAGCTAGCCTCGCGCGCGTCATGGCGCACGAATTCATCTACACCTGCTACCAGCTCGCTCGGCACTACCCGCCGGATCGGACGGTGCTCGAGAACATCTCGTTGTCGTTCTACCCCGGCGCCAAGATCGGCGTGATCGGGTCGAACGGCGCCGGCAAGTCGTCGCTGCTCAAGATCATGGCCGGTCTCGACGACGGCTACTCGGGCGAGGCCCGCCTCACCGCAGGCTTCAGCGTCGGATACCTGGCGCAGGAGCCGCAGCTCGACCCCGCGAAGGATGTTCGGGGCAATGTGATGGACGGCGTGGCAGAGGTGCAGGCCGTCATCGATCAGTACAACGCAGTGATGGCGAAGTGGGCCGATCCCGATGCCGACTACGACAAGATCGGCAAGGAGCAGGCGATGCTCGAGGACAAGATCGCCGCCACCGACGCCTGGAGCCTCGACCGCAACGTCGAGATCGCCATGGACGC
>JAUHYJ010000022.1 GCA_030425785.1 Acidimicrobiia bacterium
ACCGGACTCGAGACCCCGATCGACCGCTGGCAGGACATCGAGTACCACGCGCCCGGCTTCTACCTGCTCCACGTGCGAGTCGCCCCGCACGGTCAGGACCCGGCCGACGACGAGCGGACCGGTACGGCTGCGTACGTCAAGGTGCTCTACGCCGTCACGCCGTGCACCCAGAACTCCACGCTCGACTTCTGGGCGGTGTGCCGCAACTTCGATCTCGACAACACCGAGACCGACGCGTTCTTCGCGAAGATGAACCGCGAGGTCGTGCTGCAGGACGTCGAGGCGCTCGAACTGCTCGAGCAGCGGCTCGCCGAGCAGGAGGCCATGAGTATCACCCCGGTCGAGGTCAGCTTCAAGATCGACACCGGTGGCCTCGCGGCTCGCCGTGTGCTCGCCGACATGAGCTGAGCGACCCCGGACGTGTCGTCGGCGCCCCTGGCGGGTATGCGCGCCGCATGCAGTCACGCACCCGTAGGCCGACCTTCGCTTTCTTCGTCGTCGCCGGCGCCCTCGCCATGAGCGCATGCGGCGACGACGCACCCGGCACGACCGGCGGCGACGACGATCAGAGCGCCGCCGTCCCGGCGCCGGGCGTGACGTCGTTCACCGATGGCGACTTCGACGGGATCCCGATCCCTCGGGGAGCCACCGAAGCGACGACGCGGACCGAACGTGACGGTGCGGTGTCGCAGTCGTTCACCGCCACGTCGACGAGTCCGCAGCAGATCATGGACTTCTTCACCGATCAGCTCCCGGCGCTCGGCTGGGAGACGGTCGAGGAGGTTCGCTCCACCGGGACCGACTCGCTCGCCGCCGCGTGGGTACGCGACGACGAACGCGTCGAGGTCTCCGCGCTGCTCGCCCAGGGCATCGACGACGCAGAGTCGCAGTTCAGCGTCGTGCTGCTGCCCGATCGGCAGCCTGGCGAGTCGGTGAACGACGCCGACGATGACGAGTCCGACGACTGACCCGGATGACCGACCCCGACGACTGACCCGGATGAATGACTGAGTGACCGGCGTTCAGCCGAGCTCGGCGCCCGAGCGTTCGACGACCCAGTCCCAGAGCTGGGCGCGGCGTTCGGGGGTGTCGCTGCGCGACGTGGTCGGCAGTTTGTGGATCGAGCGGATCCGGCGGTCGAGCCAGAACGACCCGTTCCGGGTGAGCGGCTCGTCGTCGGCCGCGAGCCACACGAGGGTGTCGGCGCCCTGCTCCGCGTCGCGCAGCAGCGGCCCCATCACCTTGCGGAAGCCGGGCAGCGCCGCCTCGACTCCGGGCGTGTCGGCCCAGCCGGGATGCATGGCCTGGAACGACACGCCTCGGTCGGGGTACCGCTCGGCCCACATCTCGTTCAGGGTCACCTGGGCGCGCTTGGCACGTGCGTACTGATCGGTGCCGTCGTACTCGCCGGGCGGCATCTCGAGCTTCGAGACGGTGAGTCCGGCGGCGTACATGCCACCCGACGACATCGTGATCACCCGGCCCGGCGCCGATTCGGCCAGCCGGTCGAGGAGCAGGCTCGTGAGCAGGAACGGCCCGACGACCTGGCTGGCCACCGTCTGCTCGGTGCCGTCCGGCGCCTCGTGTCGCTCCGCGCTGAGCGCCCCGGCGTTGTGCACGAGCACGTCGAGACGGGCGTGGTCGGCGAGGACCTGTGCAGCGAGGGCCCGAACCTGGTCGAGGTCGCCGGTGTCGCAGGCGACCTGGCCGAAACCGTCGTTGCCCGTCAGCTCGACGAGCTCGTCGACGACGTCCTGGTTCCGATCGGCGCTGCGGCCGACGACGATCACCGAGGCGCCGAGCCGGCCGAACTGCGCGGCCGCGCACTTGCCGAGCCCGGACGTCGCGCCGGTCACGAGGATCACCTTGCCGGTCAGGTCGTAGCGGTCGATGGGGGTCCACCCATCGAGCTTGCGGCGCGCGAGGTACCCGAGCTTGGTGAAGCTCGTGACGATCGGGGCCTCGATGACCTTGTCGGCGATGTCTGCGACGTTCATGTCTCTACTCGTTCCCCCTACGATCGCCGGTCAACCGCCGGATGCACGGCGCAGCAGAACGGGAGATCGATGGAGCTCACACCCGAACGACGACGACGCCGGCTGGCCCTGCTGCGCGAGCACATGCAGAGTGAGAACGAGCAGGACTTCGACCGCACGATCGCGACGTTCAGCCATCCCCGCTACGAACTGATCCCGGCCGGCGAGGTCTACGACGGGTACGACGAGGTGATGGCGTACTACCACCGTGGTCGATCAGTGATCACCGATCAGCGCAACGAGGAGATCGCGATCCACGACGCCGGTGACGCGATGGTGCTCGAGTTCTGGCTGCGTGGCACGCACCTCGGCGGACCGAACCCCACAGGTCGGTCGTTCGAGGCGAGGATGTGCGCCGTGTTCGAGTTCGACGACGACGACATGATCACCTGCGAGCGCGTCTACTTCGATCAGCAGACGATCACTCGCCAGTTGCTCGGCGACCAACCGAACGGGTAGTGCCGGGCACTACCCGTTCGCACGCATGGGGGTCATCACCTGTTCGGCGAATCGCAGCGCCGGCTCGGCGTCGAGTGGGTGACCGAAGTCCATGACGAAGTAGCCGACGCCCTGTCCGACGAGGTGTTCGAGTCGCTCGCGCCAGGCGTCCGAGTCGGCATCGGTCTCGGGGAGGTCGCCGCCGACCGTGACGCAGCACGTGATGTCGCCCGGGTCGCGTCCGGCGGCCTCGGCCGCGTCGGCGACGATGCCGCGCTTGCGGGCGTAGTCGTCGTCACTGCGGAACGCCGTGTTCCAGATGTCGGCCTGGCGGCCGACGATCGGCAGCCCGATCTGCTCGCCAGCGCTGCCGATGCAGACCGGCGGGACGACCTCCGGGCGTGGCGTGGCGGCGGCGTCGTCGATCGAGAAGTAGGTGCCCTCGAACGTCGGGTGCGCCTCGGTCCACATCAGCCGGCAGATCTGCACGACCTCTTCCAGTTGGCGCAGGCGGGTCGCCGCCGACGGGAACTCGTAGCCGTACGAGCGGTACTCGTCCTCGCGCCAGCCGCCGCCGATGCCGAGAATGAACCGATTGCCCGACAACACCTGCAGGGTCGACGCCATCTTCGCGGTGAGCGCCGGGTTGCGGTAGCCGTGGCCGAGCACGTGGTGGCACAGGTCGACGGTCGGGAACTTGGCGGCGAGCCACGTGAGGGTCACCCACGCCTCGAGGAACCCCTCGGTCTTGTCCGCGTCGAACCCGTAGAAGTGATCGGCGATCCAGACCGAGTCGAAGTGGGGGAGCGCCGTCGGGAGGATGTGCTCCTCCTGGTACTGCACGATGGGGACGAAGTCGCTACCGGCGTGGCCGGCGACGGGCGAGAGCCATCCGAACTTGACGGGTGTCATCCCACCGAGCGTAGGCGACGGCCCGTGGGTCAGCGCGGCCCGTCGTCCGACGACGCGATGCGGTGGGCGTGGGCGTCGACCACCGGCAAGGGGCGGTCGCGCTGCTGCCGCTCAGGTTCGTCGGGCGCGTCGTCCGCAGCGTCGTCGGGGACCTGGATGTGGTCGGGGTCGGGGTTGGGATCGGGCAGATCGTCGCGCTCGGCCTGTTCCTCGAGCACGTCGTCGACGGTGGGTGGATCGTCGACGGCCGCGTCGTCGACGGGCTCCGCGCCATCAGCGGTGTACTGGCTCACGACCGGACCCCGATGCTCTCGAGCACGGCGAGCAACTGGTCGTTGAATGCGGGCAGGTCGTCCGGGTTGCGGCTCGTGACGAGCGGTCCGCGGCCGGCCGTGCACACGACGACCTCCTCGTCGACCCATGTGCCGCCCGCGTTGCGGATGTCGGTCTGGAGGCTCGGCCAGCTGGTGAGCGTCCGTCCGTCCACGACGCCCGCCTCGACGAGCGTCCACGGCGCGTGGCAGATCGCGGCGATCGGTGTGCCGTTCGCCGCCATCGCCCGCACGAACTCGACGGCGTCGTCGTCGGTGCGGAGCTGGTCGGGGTTGGCGACGCCACCCGGCAGCACGAGTGCGGCGTAGTCGTTCGGGTCGGCATCCGACGTCGAGACCGTGGCGTCGAAGGTGTCGGCCTTGGTGAGGTGGTCGAAGGCCTGGACCTCGCCGGTCTTCGGCGCGATCAGCACCGGCGTGGCGCCGGCGCCTTCGAGCGTCTTCCAGGGCTCGGTCAGCTCGATCTGCTCGATGCCCTCGTTCGCGACGAGCACGGCCACGGTGAGGCCGTCGAGTCGGGTGGAGGACGAATTGGTGGCGGAGTTGGTGGCGGACATGATGCTCCTGTCGCGGTCGGGGACGTACCTGGGGTACCCGGTGCGGTGCCGGTCCAATCGCTCCCGGGGGCATCGGACGTCTACGTTGACCCGAATGGATGACACGACGGGCCGGCCGCATTCGGGCAAGTGGTTCGAGGAGCTGACCCCCGGCCTCGTGATCCAGCATGCGATCCGGCGCACGATCACCGAGGCCGACAACGTGCTGTTCACCTCGATCACGATGAACCCGGCGTGGTTGCACCTCGACTTCGACTACGCCGAGCGCGAGACGGAGTTCGGCAAGCCGCTCGTCAACTCGATGCTCACGGTGGCGATGGTGATCGGGATCAGCGTGCACGAGACGACGCTCGGGACGACGGTCGCCAATCTCGGGTTCAGCGAGGTCGTGTTCCCGGCCCCGCTGTTCCACGGCGACACGCTTCGCGTCGAGACCGAGGTGATCGACGCTCGCGAGTCGTCGTCGCGGCCGACCCAGGGCATCGTCACGTTCGAGCACCGCGCCTACAACCAGCACGGCACGCTCGTCTGCAAGGCGGTTCGCGGCGCGCTGATGCACAAGCAGCCGTAGCCCCTGGGCACGACGTGTCGCAGAGGACGGTCGTCGCGCGGCGGGCCGAGCCCGCAGGCGCCGCTGGTCAGTCGGCCTGGGCGACGACGCGGCGGGCCTGGGCGGCGAGTGGCTCGTCGACCATCTGGCCCTCGAAGTCGATCGCCGCGATGCCGGCGGCGGTGGCGGCGTCGTAGGCGGCGAGCAGCCGTTGGGCGCGCTCGATCTCGGCCTCGGACGGCGTGAACCCGCGGTTGGCGAGCTCGACCTGGCCGGGATGGATGCAGAGCTTGCCGGCGTAGCCCATGGCGCGGGCCTCGGCGCACTCGCGCTCGAACCGGTCGTCGTCGCGAAAGTCGGTGACGACCTGGTCGAGCACGGGAACGCCGGCCAACCGGCCGGCGAGCGCGACCTGCTGGCGGGCGTAGACGACCTCGTGGTTCGACGGAGTGCGGACGCCGCCCATGTCGGCGATGAAGTCCTCGGCGCCGAAGTAGGCGGCGACGATGCGCGGATGGACGAGCAGCGGACGGGCGTCAGCGACGCCGAGTGCGGTCTCGATGCCGGCGACGATGCCGAGTTCGGTCAACCCGGCGGCATCGAGCGCGGCGACGACCTCGGTGAGCCCGTCGACCGTCTCGATCTTCGGCACCACCACGGCGGCGAGCTCCGGGACGAGCCCGTCGCGGACGTCGTCGGCGAACCACTCGGTCGCGGGCGGGTTGATGCGAACCGTGACGGCGCAGTCGCGGGCCAGACTCGGTGCCAGCTCGCGAGCGTTCGCCCGGCCCTCGGCCTTGGCGTTCGCCGGCGTCGCGTCCTCGCAGTCGATCACGACGGCGTCGGCGCCTCGACCCGGCAGCTTGGTGAGGAAGTCGGGCCGGACCGCCGGTGCGAACAGCAGCGACCGCAGGCGGACGACGCTCACTGGTACGACCGCTTGGCGACCTCTTCCAGCATCACCTCGGTGGCGCCGCCACCGATCGGCAGGATGCGGGCGTCGCGGTACATCCGCTCGACCGGGGTCTCGCGCATGTAGCCCATGCCGCCGTGGAACTGGACACAGTCGTACATGATCTGCATGATCGCCTCGGCGCCGAACGCCTTGACGCCCGACATCTCCTTGACGTTGTCCTGCCCGGCACCCATCACCTCGTCGCCGAGCCAGGCGGCGTGGTACATCGACGCTCGGACGGCGTCGAGCTTGGCCTGGTTCATCGCCATCCGCTGACGGATGGCGCCGAGGTCGAACAGGTTGCCTCCGAAGGCGCTGCGCTCCTGGGTGTGCGCCAGGGTCTGGTCGATCGCCACCTGTGCGGCGCCGACACCCATGCCGATCAGGACCATGCGCTCGTTCTGGAAGTTCTTCATCGTCTCGTAGAAGCCGCGGTGCACCGTGCCGAGCACCTGGTCGTCGGGGACGAACACGTTGTCGAGCACCAGTTCGGCGGTGTCGGAGCAGCGCCAACCGTGCTTGTCGAGCTTCTTCGCGACGCTGAAGCCGTCGGTACCGGCGGGCACGAGGAACATCGTGATGCCGTACTTGTTGTCGGGGTCGGTCTTGGCGGCGACGATCGTCATGTCGCCGTAGACCGCGTTGGTGATGAACGTCTTGGTGCCGTTGATGCGCCAGCCGTCGCCGTCCTTCACCGCCTTGGTGCGGATGCCGGCGACGTCGGAGCCGGCATCGGGCTCGGTGACGCCGATCGACAGGATCGTCTCGCCCGACAGCACGCCCGGCAACCACTGCTCGAGCTGCTCGGGGGTGCCCGAGTTCAGCAGGTGCGGCCCGGCCATGTCGGTGTGGACCAGGACCGTGACGTCGAACCCGGCGTAGGTCGAGGCACCGAGCGCCTCGGAGAACACGGCGCTCGCGAGCATGCCCATGCCGAGCCCGCCCTGTTCCTCGGGCACCCGCAGGCCGAACATGCCGAGCGCACCCATCTTCTGGAGCACGTCGCGCGGGACCTTGCCGGACTCCTCCCAGGCGTCGCCGTGCGGGGTGACCTCCTTGCTGACGAACTCGACCGTCTGGTCGTAGATCGCCTGCAGCTCGTCGGTCATGTAGATGTTGCGGTTCATCGTGCTTGCTCCTGTGTGCGAACGCTGGGGTCTGCGGGAGCCGAACCGACAGCGTCGGTCGGTTCGGCTCCAGCAGAACTCGAGGCGGCGGTTGGTGGGAGCCGAAGTGACCGCGTCGGTCGGTTCGGCTCCGGAAAGGGGCGGATGGACTGGGTGGCGGTGGTCGTCACGACTCGTCCTCGAAGGTGACGAGGGGCTGGTTCGAGGCGACCTGGTCGCCGACGACGACGGTGACCTCGGCGACGGTGCCGTCGACGGGTGAGGTGAGCGTGTGCAGCATCTTCATCGCCTCGATGACGACGCAGACCTGGCCCGCCGTGACGGTGTCGCCGGCTGCGACGTGCACCTCGGCGACCGACCCGGGGAACGGTGCCGTCACCGCGTCGCCGTGGGCGGCGCCGCTGACGGCGTCGCCGGCCCACGCTTCGGAGCGGTCGAGCACCCGGAAGCGATGCGGGTAGCCGTCGACCGTGACGCTGACCGTGCGGTCGAAGGTGTCGACCTCGTCGTCCGCACCCGGCCTCGAACCGACCGGCGCCGTGGTGAACTCGAACCGGGCACCATCGGTCGGCAGCCCGACCTCGGAGGGGCGGAGGTCGTGGGTGGCGCCGTCGACGCTGCGCAGCGTGATCGGCACATCGGGGCGGTGCGGCGTGAACCGATGGGTCCGGTGGAACACCGATCTCGCGCTCGGCACGGCGGTCGATGCGCCGAACCACAGGCGTGCTGCGACCGGAGCGGCCACCGCGGGGTCGGCCGGGACGTCGGTCTCGTCGAGGAAGCGGGTCGTGACGCGTCCGTCGACGATCGGCTGCTGATCGACGAGCCATCGGTGGAACGGACCGGTGGTCACCGGACCCTCGACGAGCAGGCCGTCGAGTGACGATCGCAGGCTGTCGAGCGCGGAGGGGCGATCGGGACCCCACACGATCAGCTTGGCGATCATCGAGTCGTAGAACGGAGTGACCTCGTCGCCTCGGCGGACTGCTGCGTCCCACCGGACGCGGCTCGGCGCCTCGCCCGGATGGCCGGCCGGATGGCCGACCCGCAGATCGGTGATCGTGCCGGTGTCGGGGGTGAAGCCGTCGGCGGGGTTCTCGGCGTTGATGCGGCACTCGAAGGCGTTGCCGATCCAGTCGACATCGCTCTGGGTGATCGGCAACGCTTCGTCCGATGCGGAGCGGATCATCAGCTCGACGATGTCGAGGCCGGTGACCTCCTCGGTGACCGGGTGCTCGACCTGGAGGCGGGTGTTCATCTCGAGGAAGAAGAAGTCGCCGGTCTCGTCGTCGACGATGAACTCGACCGTGCCGGCCGAGTCGTACCCCATCGCCTGCGCCAGAGCGACACCGGCGTCGTGCAGGCCGAAGCGGGTCGCATCCGGCAGGTTCGGCGCCGGTGCTTCCTCCAACACCTTCTGGTAGCGGCGCTGGACCGAGCACTCGCGGGTGCCGAGGTGGATCACGTTGCCGTGGCGGTCGCCGACGATCTGGACCTCGACGTGGCGTGGCCGGGTGATGTAGCGCTCGACGATCATCGCCCCGTCACCGAAGCTGCGCTCGGCCTCCGACGACGCCTCGGCCAGCGCAGCGGCGAACTCGTCGGGGGAGTGGACGATCCGGATGCCCTTGCCCCCACCACCCGCAGCGGCCTTGACGAGTACGGGAAACCCGATCCGCTCCGCGGCCGCGGCCAGATCGGCCGGATCCTGCGATGCGTCGTAGCCGGGGATGATCGGCACGCCGGCCGCCTCCGCGATGCGGCGGGCCTCGATCTTCGAGCCCATCTTCTCGACCGCCTCCGGGTGGGGGCCGATCCATCGAGCGCCGGCATCGACCACGGCGCGGGCGAACGCTGCGTTCTCGGCGAGGAACCCGTAGCCCGGGTGCACCGCGTCGGCGCCCGTCTCGCGGATCGCGGCGAGGAGCCGCTCCTGTGACAGGTACGACTCGGCCAGCGCGGCCGGGCCGAGCCGGTACTGCACGTCGGCTTCCTGCACGTGGGCGGCGGTGCGATCGGGGTCGCCGTACACGGCCACGGTCTCGTGGCCGAGCCGTCGTGCGGTCCGGATGATCCGGCGGGCGATCTCGCCCCGGTTCGCGATCAGGATCCGCATCAGATCCTCACCTTGCGGTTGGGGTCAGACCCCGGATGACAGGTCATCGGCATCACATTCGGTAGACGAGGCCACCGCCGGGCGCGGGCTCGTCCTGTCGGGCCGCGAGCGCGAGGCACAGCCCCAGCACGTCACGGGTCTGTTCGGGTTCGATCAGGCCGTCGTCCCACAGCCGGCTCGTGGCGTAGTACGGGTTCGAGTGCGTCTCGTACTGCTCGCGCACCTCGGCGCGCAGCGCCTCGATCTCCTCGTCGGTCGTCTCCTGGCCCTTCATGCCGCCGAGGCGGATGTCGACGAGCACGGTCTGGGCGGTCTCGGCCGACATCGTGGCGATGCGCGAGTTCGGCCAGGCGAAGAGGAAGCGGGGCTGGAAGCCGCGCCCGCACATGCCGTAGTTGCCGGCGCCGTACGAGCCGCCGACCAGCACGGTGTACTTCGGCACGGTGGCGTTGGCGACCGCTGCCACCATCTTCGCCCCGTTCTTCGCGATGCCGCCCGCCTCGGAGTCGCGTCCGACCATGTAGCCCGACGTGTTCTGCAGGAACACCAGCGGGATGCGGCGCTGCTCGCACAGCTCGATGAAGTGCGTCGCCTTCAGCGCCGCCTCGGAGAAGATGATCCCGTTGTTGGCGATGATCCCGACGAGATGGCCGTGGATCCGGGCGAACCCGGTGACGATCGACTCGCCCCAATCCGGCTTGAACTCGTGGAACCGTGAGCCGTCGACGATGCGGGCGATGATCTCGATCGCCTCGAACGGGATGCGGTCGTCGGCCGACACCACCCCGTACAGCTCGCCGATGTCGTAGGCGGGCGGCTCGACGTCGTGGTCGAAATCGAACCAGCTCTGGCGTTCGTCGATGCGTCGCTGCGACGTCGTCTCGCAGATCTCGCGCAGCTTGCCGTAGGCCTCGGCCTCCGACTGGGCGATGTAGTCGCTGACGCCCGACGTGTAGGTGTGGAGCTGGGCGCCGCCGAGGTCGTCGGGCTCGATGATCTCACCGAGCGCGGCTTTCACGATCGGTGGCCCGCCGAGGAAGATGCGGCCGATGCCCTCGACCATGATCACCTCGTCGGACAACGCCGGGACGTAGGCGCCGCCTGCGGTGCACCCGCCGAGCACGACCGACAGCTGGGGGAGCCCGGCGGCGGACAGGCGGGCCTGGCGGTAGAACGACCCGCCGAAGTGGTCCTTGTCCGGGAAGATCTCGTCCTGCAGCGGCAGGAACGCGCCGCCCGAGTCGACCAGATAGATCACGCCGAGGTCGTTCTCGAGCGCGATGTCCTGTGCCCGGACGTGCTGCTTGATGGCCATCGGCACGAGCGAGCCGCCCTTCACGGTGGCGTCGTTCGCGATGAACATCCACGGCACGCCGTGGACGACCCCGATGCCGGTGACGATGCCGGCGCCCGGCACCTCGTCGTCGTACTGACCCCAGGCGGCGAGCGGTGAGAGCTCCATGAACGCCGTGCCTTCGTCGATCACCATGTCGATCCGGTCGCGGACCATCACCTTGCCGCGCGACAGGTGGCGTTCGATCGACCGTTCTCGGCCGCGGCCCCCGTCGATCGCCCACTGCTGACGCTCGCGCAGCGTGAGTACGTCGTTGACGTTGTGTTCGAAGTTTCTGGCGAACTGCTCGGAGTTCGGATCGATCTTCGAGATGATCTTCCTCACGCCGACACCCCCGTCCAGCACTGGCTCGTGATCGTCTCGGCGAGCTCGTCGAGGCTGCCGACGTCGGGATCGAACCACTCGACCGACGCGTTCATCGACCCGAACAGGATCAGGCGCGTCAGCCGGACGTCGACATCGCCCGCGATCGCTCCCTCGTGCTGCAGCTCGGCGAGCAGGCCCGTCCAGCGCGCCTCGTAGGCGTCGCGAACCGGGACGATGTCGGCGCGCACGTCGTCCGGTGCCGTGAAGAACGCGGTGACGTGGTTGGTCGTGTAGGGCCCGTGCTCGAGCAGTGCGCCGAGGTGGGCGCGTACGTGGGCGGCGAGCCGGTCGCGAGCCGGTGCGTCGGCCGCGTCGGCGTCGATCGCATCGAACGCGGTGACCATCACGTCGATGCCTTGTTGGAGCACGGCGGTGAACAGCTCGTCCTTCGAGGCGAAGTGGTGATAGATCGACCCGGCCTTGATGCCGACGTCGGCGGCGATCTGGCGCAACGTGGTGGCGTCGTAGCCCTGGCTCACGAACCTCGCGGCGGCGGCGTCGAGGACGCGCTCGCGGCCGGACGCGGGCTCGGCGCGGCGTCGATCGGTCAAGGAGGCCGTCACGAACGCCAACCTAACGAACGTTAGGTTGGCGCGCAAGTCTCGGAGTCGCTCAACCGGCGTCGTGCACGTCGGCGCTCGGGGTGTCGGCGTCCCAGACCGAGGTCGCGCCGCTGTGGCCGGCGTCGATCACCGTGACGACCGACGCCGCGGCGGCCATGACGGTGAGCGCGGCGAGCCCGTGTCGGATTCGCCGATCACGTACGGCCATCGGGGTCTCGGCACCGGCGTCCGGCAGGCCGGCGCGGCGGGCGAGGAACCACGGGACCAGCACATAGGCGGCCAGCACGAGCGCGAAGACGATCGCGACCGCGCGTGCGGCGTCGCCGGCCTCGACGTGCTCGTGCAGGACCCGCTGAGCGTCGGCGCCCAGCCCACGAGCGACCTCGTGTTCGAGTTCCTCGCCGGTGCTCGCGGCGACGGTCGCGCCCAGCGCGCCCACCGCGCCGACGACCAAGGTGGCCCAGCGGTAGCGGAGGTACCACTCGTGTCGCACCAGCATCACGACGACACCGATCGCCGCGAGCGGGAGGAGCACCACGGGTGCGTGCACCACGAGTGGATGGGTGGGGAGTCCGGCGGCCATGGCGCGAGCATGCGCCCGGGACGGACGCCGTGGCCAGTCCTTTGGACGAACCTTGGATGTTTCCGAGCAGATTCAGGTCGGTCGGCCGACGATGCGGTGGCCGGATGGACGGCAGCACCCGCCGCCCCGGCGGCCCTCGCTCCGACCGGATCGGGCGCCGACGTGGTCGGTACGGTCGCCGACATGTCTGCCGATCACGTGTGGGATCCGTCGCTGCCGCAGGGCCTGGTCGAGTACCTGGCCGAGCTCGACGAATTCATCGAGTCGACGATCAAGCCGCTCGAGCAATCGAACGACAACATCCGCTTCTTCGACCACCGGCGCGAGGACGCCCGCACCGACTGGGACCGCGGCGGCCTCCCGAACGACGAGTGGGAGGCGCTGCTGCACCGGGCGAAGCGGCTCGCCGACGAGGCGGGCCACTACCGCTACCCGTTCCCGGCCGAGTACGGCGGCCGCGACGGCACGATCTTCGGGATGGCGGTCATCCGCGAGCACCTCGCCCGCAAGGGCCTCGGGCTGCACAACGACCTCCAGAACGAGCACTCGATCGTCGGCAACAACGTCGGCCTGCTGCTCATGCTCAAGTACGGCACGCCCGAGCAGCAGGCCGAGTGGATCGACGACCTCGCCGAGGGACGGCGGGGCTTCGCGTTCGGCATCACCGAGCCGGCGCACGGCTCCGACGCCACCCACATGGAGACGGCGGCGGTGCGCGACGGCGACGAGTGGATCATCAACGGCGAGAAGACGTGGAACACCGGCATCCACAAGGCGAGCCACGACCTGATCTTCGCCCGCACCTCGGGTGAGGCCGGGGACGGCGACGGCATCACGTGCTTCCTCGTCCCGTCCGACAGCCCCGGCTTCGAGGTCGTCGAGTACCTGTGGACCTTCAACATGCCGACCGACCACGCCCACATCCGCCTCACCGACGTGAGGGTGCCCGATGCCGCGATCTTCGGCGGCGAGGGGCGGGGCCTCGCGGTGGTACAGGAGTTCTTCAACGAGAACCGGATCCGTCAGGCCGCGTCGAGCCTCGGCGCCGCTCAGTTCTGCGTCGACGAGGCGGTGCGGTACGCGCAGGAACGCAAGCCGTTCGGCAAGCCGCTCGCCGCGAACCAGGGCATCCAGTTCCCGCTCGTCGAACTGCAGACCCAGTGCGAGATGCTGCGGGCGCTCATCCGCCAGACCGCAGCGCTGATGGACCGCGACGGCGCGTTCAGCCAGAGTGACAAGGTGTCGATGTTCAACTACTGGGCCAACCGGCTGTGCTGCGACGCCGCCGACCGGGCGATGCAGGTGTTCGGCGGGCTCGGCTACTCGCGTCACCAGCCGTTCGAGCACATCTACCGGCACCATCGTCGCTACCGCATCACCGAGGGCGCCGAGGAGATCCAGATGCGACGGGTCGCCGGCTACATGTTCGGGTTCATGAAGCAGCGCGCGCCCAAGGGCGTGCGCGAATCGTGAGCTGACGTGGCGCAGTACCGACCGGATGCCGCGACCCTCGTCGCCGCGATCGCCGAGGTCCTCGACGACGCGCTCGAGCACGTCCCCGACGATCAGCAGCACGCCGTGCGTGTTGCGGCCCACCTCGCCCGGCTGGTCGCGCGCGAAGGCGAGCGCGGCCCAGAGGCCGCGTCGGCCGAGCTGGCCGCGCTCCAGGCGCTCGTCGGGCCAGCCGCGTCGGTCGAGGCGGCCGGCGACGTGCTGGCGGCGCGCCTGCGTGCCGGCGTCGACGACGAGTTCGCCGACGCGGCCTGGGCGGCCCTCGTCGAGATCACCCGCCGCGACCTCGACATCGCCAAGCCGGGGCACACGGACTGGACCGACGGATGACGACGGCATGACGATCGACCTCGCCGAACCGCTCGGCGCCGTGCTCACGGCGCACTGGTCGACACCGGTGACGGTGCGTGAGGCGCGGGTCGTGACCGCGGGCGCCCGCCGCCTGAACGCGGTGTTCGTCGCCGAACACGACGGCAAGTCGCGTCGCCTCGTCCTGACGCTGCTGCCCGCCGGAGCCGAGGTGCACAACGCGTTGTCGGCCGAGGCGGCGATCGTGGCGCTGGCGGGCGAGCGAGGTGTCCGCGTGCCCAGCGTCGAGCTGGCGAGCGACGATGCATCGTTGCTCGGCGGGCCGTTCATGATCACGTCGTTCGTCGCGGGGGAGACGGTGCCGCGTCGCGTGCTGCGGCTCGTCGGCGAGCGCGGCCACGGCGATCGCGTCGTCGAACAGATCGGGGCGTCGCTCGCCGCCCTCCACGCGATCCCGCTCGGCGACGCGCCCGCCGGTCTCCAGCGGGCCGACCTCGACGACCCGATCGAGGAGGGCATCACCTCGCTGACCGCTCGCCTGGACGAGCTGCCCGTCCGCCGGCCGGTGCTCGAACTCGGCCTCCGGTGGATGGCCGAGCACCGCCCGCCGTCACCCGAGCGGGCGACGATCGTGCACGGCGACGTCCGCAACGGCAACATCGTCGTCGACGACGACGGGCTGGCCGCGATTCTCGACTGGGAGATCGCGTCGGTCGGCGGCGACCCGATGCACGATCTTGCCTGGACCGCTGCTCGCATGTGGCGCGCCCGCAATGACGCCGTCGAGATCGGCGGCATGGCCGGGCGAGACGCCCTG